>RFXU01000050.1 GCA_009921505.1 Flavobacteriaceae bacterium | reverse complement strand
GCGGTAACAGAATTTGCCTATCGTCATTTAGGCATGCAGAAGCCCGCAGATCAACAGGGACTGTTCGGTAATTGATTAAATTCAATACCCGCCCAAACAATAATGGCCTTTTAAGATGAACCTAGCTCATAAATATGCCCGTATAATTAAAGACGAGGCCCAGCGACTGGGCTTTTTATCTTGTGGTATAAGTAAAGCAGGATTTTTGGAGGATGAGGCCCCGCGCCTTGATCAGTGGCTTCATCAAGGATATCATGGTTCGATGGCCTACATGGAAAATCATTATGACAAACGTCTGGACCCCCGAAAATTAGTTCCGGGAGCTCAATCTGTAGTTTCCTTATTGTATAATTATTTTCCCGAACAAACCCAGGTTGAGGGCAGTTTTAAAATTTCAAAATACGCCTACGGAGAAGACTATCATTTTGTTGTTCGCGATAAGCTAAAAGAACTCATGGCCCATATCAATACAGAAATTGGGGCTGTACAAGGCCGCGTTTTTGTTGATTCAGCCCCTGTTCTAGAAAAAGCATGGGCGGTAAAAAGTGGACTTGGCTGGCTGGGTAAGAACACCAACCTAATCAGCAAGCAAGTCGGTTCTTTTTTCTTTTTGGCAGAACTGATCATTGACCTGGATTTGCCTGAAGACGGTCCTGTAACGGATCATTGTGGTCAATGTACTGCGTGTATTGATGCCTGCCCTACCCAGGCGATAATTGCTCCTTATGTCGTGGACGGCAGTAAATGCATCTCCCATTTAACCATAGAACTCAAATCTGAAATCCCAAATGATTTTAGTGGTCAAATGGAGGATTGGATCTTTGGGTGTGATGTATGCCAAGATGTTTGTCCTTGGAATCGATTTTCAAAGCCCCATGCCGAATCAAGATTTAAACCAAAGCCAGAACTGCTGCATAAGGACAAACAGGAATGGCGTGAATTAACCCAGGAGGTTTTTGGTCATTTGTTTGACAAAAGTCCGGTCCAACGTACTCGTTATGAAGGTTTAATGCGCAACATTAAATTCCTCGAAGATTAAATCCTGAAAATTTTTTCATGTTCTTAGGTCTGCTACCTTTGTAGGTATAGTTTGAATCTATGAGCAAGCAAAGCAAAAGAAGGGAAGCCCTTCTGTATCACGCTAAACCGAGGCCTGGAAAAATCCAGGTGGTCCCTACCAAAAAATACGCGAGTCAAAGAGATTTGTCGCTGGCCTACTCTCCCGGAGTTGCCGAACCGTGTTTGGAGATTGAAAAATCTGTCGACAACGTCTACAAGTATACGAACAAGGGGAATTTAGTGGCCGTAATTAGTAACGGTACTGCGGTTCTTGGATTAGGTAATATTGGTCCTGAGGCGTCCAAACCTGTAATGGAAGGAAAGGGACTTTTATTCAAAATATTTGCTGATATTGATGTCTATGATATTGAGTTAGATGCCACCGATGTTGATGCCTTTGTACAAACCGTTAAACACATGGCACCAACTTTTGGTGGTATTAACTTAGAAGATATTAAAGCGCCTGAAGCCTTTGAGATAGAACGACGTCTCAAAGAAGAATTGGATATCCCCGTAATGCATGATGACCAGCATGGAACGGCCATTATCTCCGCCGCGGCTTTACTCAATGCTTTAGAACTCGCGGAGAAAAAAATTGATGAGGTTAAAATCGTCATTAGTGGAGCAGGGGCCGCAGCAGTTTCTTGTACGCGCTTGTACAAGGCCTTTGGAGCAAAGGGTGAAAATATTGTGATGTGCGATAGTCGTGGGGTTATCCGCAGTGATCGAGATGATTTAAGTTCTGAAAAGCTGGAATTTGCGACTGATCGTAAAATCGATACTTTGGCTCAAGCATTGGAGGGCGCCGATGTTTTTGTGGGGCTTTCTATCGCGGATATCGTCACTCAAAAAATGGTAAAATCTATGGCCCCGTCACCCATAGTCTTTGCTATGGCTAATCCTGATCCAGAGATAAATTATGATCTTGCTATGCGGGCAAGAAAAGATATTATCATGGCCACAGGGCGCAGTGATCATCCTAATCAGGTTAATAATGTACTTGGTTTTCCTTTTATATTCAGAGGGGCACTCGATGTTCGGGCTACCAAAATTAACGAGCCAATGAAAATGGCTGCTGTAAAGGCTTTGGCAGACTTAGCTAAAGAACCAGTGCCAGAGCAGGTTAATGTCGCTTATGGTGAGACCAAATTACAATTCGGGAGAGAATATATTATTCCTAAGCCATTTGACCCAAGGCTTATCGCTACAGTGCCGCCGGCAGTAGCCAAGGCTGCTATGGAGAGTGGTGTCGCTTTGGCGCCGATTAAAGATTGGGAGCGCTATGAGGAAGAACTCCTCGATCGAATGGGCAATGATCATAAGTTGCTTAAACTGCTTTTCGATCGGGCACGCACGAATCCTAAACGAGTTGTTTTTGCCGAGGCAGATCACCTAGATGTGATCAAGGCAGCGCAAATTGTCTATGAGGAGGGTTTTGCTATTCCGATATTACTGGGGCGCAAAGAGGTCATCCTAGAGCTCAAAAAGGAGATTGATTTTGACGAAGACGTGCTTATCATCGATCCAAAATGTGATGAGGAAGAACAGCGTCGCAACACTTATGCTGAGGAATTCTGGGCCCAACGAAAACGAAAAGGAGTGACGCGATTTGACGCGCGAAGATTGATGCGAGAGCGCAATTATTTCGGGGCTATGATGCTCAACCTAGGTGAGGCAGATGCGATGGTTTCAGGTTACGCGCGTTCATACCCCTCGGCCTTGAGACCTATTCTAGAAACTGTGGGTAAATTTGAAGGGGTCAATAAAGTGGCTGCCACAAATTTGATGCTCACGCCAAAAGGCCCCATTTTTATCTCAGACACTTCGGTAAATATTAATCCGACAGCACAGGAGTTAGCCAATATTGCGCAGATGACCAATCATACCATGAAAATGTTTGGGGTAAACCCCGTCATTGCGATGATTTCTTATGCGAATTTTGGTTCATCAGACGACCCTCATGCACTGAAAGTACGTCAAGCTGTATCGATGTTGCACGAATCGAATCCTGATATGATCCTCGATGGAGAGATTCAGGTTGATTTTGCACTCAACAGTGAGATGCTTAAGGATAAATTCCCATTTTCCAAATTAGCCGGAAAGAAGGTCAATGCTTTGATCTTTCCGAACCTTGATGCGGCCAACAGTAATTACAAAATGCTAAAGGAGCAAAAGGACGTCGATTCAATTGGGCCGATCATGCTTGGGATGCGTCGAGCCGTTCATATTTTTCAGCTCGGAGCCAGTGTTGAGGAGATGGTGAATATGACCGCAATTGCGGTGGTTGATGCACAACAAAAGGAAAAACGCCGCCGAACAAAACCCAGAGGGTAACGCGGCGCAAATCCTCATTTTTTCGAGGTTTTGGGGCTGATCAATGCCAATAATTTATACTATATTTGGGCCTTTAACCCAGCGCGAATAATGATTGCTCAAGTACAGGGAAGACTCGTTGAGAAAAATCCGACTGATGTAGTAGTTGATTGCCATGGTGTAGGCTATTTTTTAAATATTTCGTTACACACCTATTCTCAAATTCCCGACCAAGAAAATATTCGGTTATATACCCAGTTATTGGTGCGTGAAGATGCCATGACACTGTATGGTTTTTCCTCAAAAGAGGAGCGCTCGGTTTTTAATCTGCTTTTGTCTGTTTCTGGTGTTGGCGCAAGCACAGCCCGGACCATGCTCTCCTCTTTGACGCCTATGCAAGTGCGGGATGCTATTGTCTCAGAAGACCTAACGGTGATCCAAGGAGTAAAGGGTATTGGCGCCAAAACAGCCCAAAGAGTGATCCTTGATTTAAAGGATAAAATTATTAAGCTTTACGGTGAAGAAACTTCTGGAGTGGTTTCAAGCAATACCAACCGAAATGAAGCGTTATCTGCATTAGAAACATTAGGATATGCGCGTAAAATTGCTGAAAAAGCATGCGACGCCGTGTTAAAGAATGCGCCTTCGGCGTCAGTAGAGGAAATTATCAAAATGGCATTTAAACATTTGTAGCGTTTGGGGAGAGCAATACTTAACGGATGGAAATCTTACGTGCCCGGAGTTTTACTCTGTGCATTTTTGCTTTTTGGGACCGACCTAAAGGCTCAGGAAGATACGCTCGTTACGGGATCTGTAATGGGGCGTCTCGACTTACCTGACCCAAACAGCATCGAGAATATGTATAGCTACGATCCCATTACAGATCGATACATTTTAAGTCGCATGCTGGGCGATTTTGACATTTCATATCCAGTTATTTTAACCCCAGACGAATATGAGGAGCGGGTGCGCAACGAGCAGATCAAATCTTATTTCAAAGAGAAAATTGATGCGGCGGACGGTCGAAAAGAAGGCGCGGAGGAAGCCCAACGCAATCTCTTACCCACGTTTTACGTCAACTCGAATTTCTTTGAATCGGTTTTTGGAGGAAATACCATTGAGATTATTCCTCAAGGTTCTGTAGAGATGGACCTAGGTCTATTGTACACCAAACAAGACAACCCTCAGTTTTCACCGCGTAACAGAAGCAATTTATCCTTTGATTTCGATCAGCGCATCAGCTTAAGTTTGCTCGGGAAAATTGGAGAACGCCTACAAATCACCGCTAATTACGACACTCAGTCGACCTTTGATTTTCAAAATTCAATAAAACTAGAGTACACGCCTACAGAAGATGATATTATCCGAAAAATTGAGGTTGGTAACGTCAGTATGCCCTTAAATAGCAGTTTGATTCAAGGAGCACAAAGCCTTTTTGGGGTCAAAACTCAGCTTCAATTTGGCCGGACGACCATTACTGGAATTTTCTCGGAGCAGCGCTCAGAAACCCGATCTGTTGTGGCCGAAGGCGGCGCAACCGTTACTGATTTTGAGTTGTTCGCCTTGGATTATGATGAGAATCGTCACTTTTTCTTAGCCCATTACTTTAGAGACAGCTATGATCGCGTCTTAAAGAATTATCCTTTCATTAATTCGAATGTTCAAATTACGCGGGCCGAGGTCTGGATTACCAATAGAAATAACACCACAAATGATGTCCGCAACATTATCGCTTTGCAGGATATCGGCGAGTCAAAGAGTGAAAACATCGGTTTGAATGCAATTCCCGGAGGTTTCATCAATGCTCCAGGCACTGCTTTCCCGGATAACAAAAACAACGATTTCAACCCATTTGGGATTGACAATCCTGGCGTACAAAGCATTTTATCACCGGCAATTCGCGATGTAGCCACGGCAGCCTCTGGTTTTGGCGGGGTTGGCGTGAATGACGGAATTGATTATGTCAGTCTTGAAAACGCCCGTAAACTCCAGCCAAACGAGTATAACTTAAATCCACAGTTGGGCTACATTTCATTGAATCAGCGTCTGAATAATGACGAGGTTTTAGCAGTGGCCTTCCAGTACACAGTAAACGGCAAAGTATATCAAGTTGGGGAGTTTTCTACCGACGGGGTACAAGCCACTGGACAAGCAGGACAAACCACTGGGGGTGATCCAGGAGGAGATCCGGGAGGAGATCCAGGCTCCGGAGATCCGGGGAATGTTCAGGCCATTCCACAAAACTTGGTGGTAAAACTACTTAAGAGCAACATCACAAACGTTCAGGAGCCTGTTTGGGACTTGATGATGAAGAATATTTATCCCATAGGCGCATATCAATTAGAGCAAGAGGATTTCCGAATGAATATTTTGTATTTGGATCCAAGCCCATTGAACTACATCAAGCCTGTTGCCGGAACGAATTTCCCTGAGCCCGATATTTCCGATGTCAATGCGGTGGACTTAAACGATGCGACCTTACTGCGCGTATTTAATTTAGATCGACTTAACTACAATAATGACCCGCAACAAGGTGGGGATGGATTTTTTGACTTTTATCCCGGGATTACGGTTGATCGTCAAAATGGCGCCATTATATTTACCAGTGTAGAACCTTTTGGAGATTATCTTTTTGAAAAGCTCACCACAGAAGGAACTCAGTATTATAACATGCCTGAAACCTATAATGCCAATCAGGCCAAATACGTTTTCCGTTCGCTTTATCGAACGACTAAAATTCAGGCGGAACAACAGGAGAGCCAGAAAAACAAATTCCAACTTAAGGGGACCTATAAGTCTACGGGAAGTGATGGGATTCCCATAGGGGCATTCAATATTCCACAAGGATCGGTTACAGTGACTGCCGGGGGAAGAACCTTGGTGGAGGGCGTCGATTACACCGTGAATTATCAGTTAGGACGCGTGCAAATTTTGGATCCGTCACTTCAGAATTCAAACACGCCGATCAATATCAGTGTCGAAAACAACTCCATGTTTGGTCAACAAACCAAAAGATTTTCTGGAATCGATATTCAACATAAATTCAGTGATGATTTCCAGGTTGGAGGAACCTTATTGAATCTTAATGAACGTCCGCTCACCCAAAAGGCGGCCTTTCAAAACGAGCCGATAAACAATACCATGTTTGGGGTGAATATGAATTATTCCACGGAGGTGCCCTTCTTGACCCGTATGGTGAATAAACTGCCCAATATAGACACCGATGTTCCTTCTCAGGTTTCGGTTCGCGGTGAGTTTGCTTATTTATTGCCCGGCGCGCCAAAGGTCTCTGATTTTGGTGGGAAAGCTACCGCCTATATTGATGACTTTGAAGCCGCACAAACTGCTATTGATATTTCTGCGCCTCTGACTTGGTTTTTATCCAGTACGCCCATTGGACTGGGAGGAGATTTAGAGAATAATAATTTGGCAGCGAATTACAATCGGGCAAAGATGAACTGGTATACAATTGACCCGATATTTTACAGCGCCCAAAGACCAGCAGGTGTTGGGGAACAAGATCTTTCATCACCATTTACGCGACGCTTGTTCCGCAACGAAATATTCCCAGATCAGGATATCGTACAAGGACAAACTCAGGCCTTGTTTAGCTTGGACCTCAACTACAAGCCCACAGAGCGAGGGCCCTATAATTTTAACCCCGCGGCAACAGACAACGTGTTGCCGAATCCTGAAACACGCTTTGCAGGAATCTCAAGACAATTATCCACCACAGATTTTGAGCGATCCAATGTGGAGTATATTCAGTTCTGGCTTATGGATCCATTCATCTATGAGGAATATACCAATAATCAGGGGGGAAAACTTGTCTTTAATTTGGGAAACATCTCTGAGGACGTTTTAAAAGATGGACGCAAACAATACGAAAACGGTCTTCCCGAAGATGGCTCGACATTAAATACGATACAGACCAATTGGGGGCGCGTACCGAGCAATCAATCTCTGGTTTATACCTTTAGCAGTACAGGGCCTGATCGAGAAAATCAGGATGTTGGTTTGGATGGATTAAATGATGCTGACGAGGCTGCGTTCTTCCCGAGTTTTGCCGGTCAAGACGATCCTGCTCGAGACAATTACACCTATTTTTTACAGGCCGAAGGCTCCTTGCTGGAACGTTATGATTTTTACAATGGAACACAGGGGAACAGTCCAGAAACCCTGAGCAATACGAATCGTGGGTCAACCGCTCAGCCTGATGTTGAGGATATCAACCGGGACAATACCATGAATACCGTAGACAGTTATTTCGAATATGCTATCGACATTCGTCCGGGCATGAATTTGGAATCGCCTTATGTCACCGATATCAAAGAAATTACAGTGCCTACCCCAGCAAATCAGGATTTACCCGTACGTTGGATTCAGTTTAGAATACCACTCAGCGAATATACCGATGCGGTCAATGGTATTGCTGATTTCCGTTCCATTCGATTTATGCGAATGTACCTTACAGGTTTTGAGCAAGAAACGGTTTTGCGCTTTGGTACTATGGAACTCTATCGCGGAGATTATCGCCGTTACACGGAGTCCTTGGACGCGGATAATAGCCCCAATGATTTAGACAATACAACTTTTGAAAATGAGGCGGTTGGGGTGATTCAAAACAGTAATTATGTCATTCCTCCTGGGGTATATCGAGAAGAGCTCAACAATAACAACAATATTATCCGTCAAGATGAGCAATCATTGGCCCTGCGTGTTTGTGATTTGCAACCTGAAGATGCGCGCGCCGTTTATAAAAACTTCAATGTTGACATGCGTCAATATAAGAACTTAGAAATGTTCATTCATGCTGAGTCTCTTCCTGCTCCTGCAACTCTTTTGGCCGATGGGGAGCTGGCTGCCTTCATTCGATTGGGGAACGACCTTAACACGAGCTTCTATGAAATAGAAATGCCACTAAATGTCTCTCCTTATTTAGAACAACCTACAGATGCTGATGCATCGCTGGTTTGGCCGGAGGAAAACCGTTTAAACTTACCATTGGCTTTGCTTCAGGCCATAAAAACAAAAGTTTTGGCTGATGGGACAGCGGATCCGACTCAAGTCGTCTATTACGATCAAGCCGAGCTAGACCCTACTTTTATGGGTTCATCAAATCCAATGCGTATTGGGATAAAAGGAAATCCTAGTTTTGGAAATGTTCGGGTCATCATGGTAGGCTTGCGCAACAAAAACAATACAAACGTTTGTGGTGAAGTTTGGTTCAACGAATTGCGCATGAGTGAATTAGAGAACAAAGGGGGCTGGGCTGCCGTCGCTAATATGGACGCCAATATCGCTGATTTTGCAGACATCAGCGCTACCGGACGCACCAGTACCATTGGTTTTGGGTCGATTGAACAAGGTCCAAATCAGCGCAGTTTAGAAGATTTGCAACAATACGATGTTGTGACCAATATTAATCTAGGTCAGTTACTCCCTAAGAAGTGGGGGATACAATTACCGTTTAATTATGGTATTCAAGAAGAATTGATTACCCCGAAATACGACCCAGAATTTGATGATATCGTTTTGCAAGAGCGCTTAGATAATGCGCCCGATGCCGCGACGCGTGATGCGATTGAGGAGCAATCAATCAATTATACCAAGCGTCAGAGTATCAACTTTATTGGGGTGCGCAAAAATCGCTCTCAAGAAAATGAAGGGACACCGATGCCTTATGATGTAGAGAACTTCACTTTCTCTTACTCATATAACGAGGAAGAGCATCACGATTTTGAAGTAGAGTCCGCGATGGATCAGCGCGTTCGATTGGGCGGAACCTATGACTATAGCTTCAACAACAAACCTATTGAGCCCTTTAAGAAAAACGACAGTTTATTTATGGGGCGTTACTGGCAATGGTTGAAAGATTTTAATTTCAATCCATTACCGAGCAATATTACCGTAAGCAGTAATGTTATCAGGAATTTTAATCAACAAAAATTCAGAGAACTTAATTTGTTGCCCGATCAAATCGGCCTCCCAACTTTGTATCAGAGGAATTTTATGTTTGATTGGCAGTATACGATAAATTACAACCTGACGAATTCTTTGCGTTTTAATTTTAATGCAGCAAACAATCGCATTGTCAATAATTACATTGACCAAGGGCGAGTAGACAACACTATTGGTATTTGGGATGGTTTCTTTGAAATTGGAGATCCAAACCAGCATGTCCAATCGCTGCAATTAAACTATGATTTACCGACGTCTAAGTTTCCATTTTTAAAGTGGTTACGTGCGACGTATTCCTATCAAGGGGATTATCAATGGCAAGATGGAAGTGATTTGTTTAGCAATGTAGAAATTCCTTCTGACGATGGCCCGTCTGTTTTTTATGATTTAGGAAACTCAGTCCAAAATGCGAGCACCCATCGAATTAACTCTAATCTAGATTTGACGAGCTTGTATCGCTATATCGGTCTCAAAAAGTTAACCGGTTCTGCATCTGAAGATGATGAGGGTGGAGCAGAGAGTAATTCATTGTTAGGCGGTGCGGAAGGTAAAGGCGGTAAGGCTGAAAATTTAAATAAACGAGAACAAATCATGGCCATGCGCAACGGGGGAGGGCGCACATCAGCTCCTGCGCGCAAGCTCTCACCAGGACAAAAAGTAATCAATTCTTTAATCGGGTTGGCGACTTCGGTGAAAAAGGCACAGGTCAATTATCTAGAAAACAATGGGATTTTCTTGCCCGGATATTTGCCATCGGTTGGCTTCGGTGGGTCCTTGCGTCCTACCGCGGGATTTGTATTTGGTTCTCAGGCTGAGGTCAGAGAATTGGCTGCCCGTAATGGCTGGCTAACGATATTCCCTGAATTCAACCAGCAGTACACCGAGGTGGAAAGCCGTCAATTGGATATGCAAGTGAATACTGAGCTGTTTGATGATCTGAAAATTGATTTTAATGCCTCGCGTTTGTATTCTGAAAATTTTGCAGAAAATTACATCGTCGAAGAGGGGCTTTATCGTTCACTGACCCCAAACACTTTTGGAAACTTTAATATTTCAACAGTACTGATCAATACCGCTTTTAGTCCAAGTGATGAATTTGGATCACAGGCATTTGAATCATTCAAAACCAATCGTTTGACTATCGCTCAGCGATTGGCGGAACGTTTTTACGGGTCAACTTCATATCCTGTTGATGATGAAGGATATCCCGAAGGCTTTGGTAAAAATAGCCAACAAGTGCTCCTACCAGCTTTTGTCTCAGCCTATCGAGGAAGCGATGCGTCTAAAGAACGCTCGGGAATTTTTAGAGATATCCCTCTGCCAAACTGGGATCTCAAGTATACCGGTTTTATGAAAATGGATTGGTTTAAAAAGCGTTTTAAACGTTTCTCTATTCAGCACGGTTATCGAGCGGCCTACACGCTGAATCAATTCCAATCAAACCTAGATTTTAATCGTCAGAATCCTGCCGAAACAGACCAGTCTGGTAATTTCAAGCCAGAAATAGTTTTGAATAACGTTAACTTAACGGAACAATTTTCGCCTTTGATTAAGGTTGATTTCGAGATGATGAATTCGGTTAAAATTCTTGCGGAAATCAGAAAAGATCGTGCCCTTTCACTTAGTTTCGCCAATAATTTGATGACAGAAATTCAGGGCCAGGAATTAATCTTAGGTCTGGGTTATCGCATCAAGGACTTGCGTATCGGAACGAATTTTGGTGGAAAACGATCTGTGATGAAAAGTGACTTAAACTTTAAGTTAGATGTTTCCGTAAGGGATAACAAAACCATCATTCGTTATTTAGATGTGGATAATAATCAGACCACAGCGGGACAGACGATTTATGGCCTACAGTTTACTTCGGATTACGCGTTAACTAAAAATCTGACGGCCTTGTTTTTCTACGATCATACGTTTTCGGAATATGCCATCAGTACAGCTTTTCCACAAACCACAATTCGCAGTGGATTCACCCTGCGCTATAATTTTGGTAACTAACAAAAATCAACTAACATTTTAACCATTTAAGTTATGAATATACCAGCCGATTTGAAGTACACCAAGGACCACGAATGGGTTTCTGTAGAGGGTGATGTTGCGACAGTAGGGATCACTGATTTTGCCCAAGGAGAACTTGGCGATATCGTTTATGTAGAAGTAGAAACTTTAGACGAAACCTTGGAAATGGAAGCAGTTTTTGGGACTGTGGAGGCGGTAAAAACCGTTTCCGATTTATTCTTGCCTGTGTCCGGTGAAATTATCGAGTTCAATGATACCCTAGAAGGTGAGCCCGAATTAGTAAATTCTGATCCTTATGGTCAAGGCTGGATGATAAAAATCAAGATGAGCAACCCATCGGAACTTGAAGAGTTGTTGTCTGCTGAGGATTATGCCGCGCTTATTGGGGGATAAAGTACTGTTTTGGCTGGCGATTACGGCGCAAATTATTGCGACGGCGGCCATGCTATGGCCAGCACCGGATTTGCCAGAAATCGATGTGCCCATGGCAGACAAATGGGCGCATTTTTTGGTTTTTGCGGTGCTGTTTTTTTTATGGGCACAGGCGCTAAGTGTCAAAAACCAGATAAGCCGATTAAGCCTTAAGATTGTTTTTGCACTTTTATTTTATGGCATTATTATTGAAGTCATACAAGACAATTGGTATGTTTCACGTACCGGAGATTTAATGGACGTATTGGCTAATACCATAGGGATTTTGCTAGGTTTGATTGTATTTCAATTCAAGCGAAGAATTTATCTTTAAAAAGGCTAATTAAGGTTTTTTAATCCCCACTTTTTTTATCTATTTTAGCAACGCTATAAACTATTCAGTATGGAACCGAAAAAAAATCCAAAAGCAGATTTAAACCAGTGGAGCAGTATTTATTTGCTTGCAGGCTTGGTTTTTATGCTCTTTGTAGCATGGCAAGCTGTGGAATGGAAAACTTATGATCGCAGTAACTTAGGTAAAGACATGCTTGATGTGGGTGATGA
>RFXU01000049.1 GCA_009921505.1 Flavobacteriaceae bacterium | reverse complement strand
GTTATAGAGTCACCACTTACCGTCTCTGTATGTCCACCTTGTGGCATTTGATCAGGTAGTAGGTGCTGCTGAAGTAACCGTACTCGCCTCATCCAAATGAAAAGATCTGTCTCACAAATTTCAGCCGCTTTATTGCGCACTACAATATTGTGCCATTCCGTGTTGGACACTTTCTCGCCAGTGGTTTTGTTGGTGTAGGTTTCATTGGTAGCTAAAGGAAATCGACCTATGCAGTTACCTGCCTCAAAATAATGAAGTTTCACATCGTCTCCGAGGTGACCAATCAACATAACTTTATTCAATGTGCCGCTCATGGGGTATAGTTTGAGTCCCAAAAATACGGATTTTTTTGCGCACCAAACCACCCAGCCATCAAAACAGGCATCGGTAATTTTTGGGCTTCTGAAGGCGTATATCCGCCAGGCAGAGGGTTTTTCACGACGATCCGCCAAAAATGAGCGCGTATCAACCGGTGTGACAGTCGGTGTACTACGGGCTCAGCATTTAACAAGGATACAGCCCCTGTTTGGCCGGGCCATATACGTGACGCTTCCGCCTCAACGCTTTGTTGATTTATCCCTGGGCTCTGTTGCTCTAGCGCAAAAAAAGTATACAACCCCTCCCAGATTCCCAATCCTTTTCTTTGAGTCAACAGGGTGTTTCCCATTGGATCAACAGGGATTAGGTAATGAATCCACAGAGGCTGAGGTGGTTTTTTTGGTGATTTTTTGGGTAATTCAGCAACCGTCCCTGTCGCATAGGCAACACAGCCTGTTTGTAGAGGACATTGAGCACACAGGGAATTTTTAGGAGTACAGACCGTCGCTCCAAATTCCATAATGGCTTGGTTGTAAGCCCCCGGATCTGTTTGGATCAGAAAACGCTGAGCCAGCTCGGCAAAATGCCGAATGCCCTGGGTAGAATTTATCGGCAAATCCCCTCCGGTATACCGGGCCAAAACACGGTATACATTTCCATCAACCACCGCCACGGGAGCGTTAAAGCAAATGGAGGAAACTGCCCGAGCCGTATACGGGCCAATACCTTTGAGTTTCATCAACTCCTCGGTAGACTGCGGGAAAACACCGTTAAATTCATCCGTAACCTGTTTTGCCGTAGCGTGCATGTTTCTAGCTCTGGAGTAGTACCCCAATCCTTGCCAGAGTTTGAGCACAGCCTCCTCGGAGGCATGTGCTAAATCCGCTACTGTTGGAAACGCTCGGGTAAATGACTCAAAATAATCAATCGCTTGAGCCACCCTGGTCTGTTGCAACATCACCTCGGAAAGCCACACGCGATAAGGATCTTTGTTCTGCCGCCAGGGAAGTTCCCTTTGGTGGACATGATACCAATTGAGCAGTTGTTTTGAAAAATCCATAGGCTAATACGCTCAAAAGTAATGGATTCAACGATAAATTATCACATGCTTATCTTTAATTATGATTTAAAATTGTATATTTGCAACCCTAAAAAAGACAGAATACATATAAAATTTAACTCCATGACAAAGGCAGATATTGTTACTAAAATTTCAGAGAAACTAGGTATTGAGAAAGGCGATGTACAAGCAACCGTAGAAGCCTTTATGGAAGAAGTAAAATTGTCTTTGGAAGCAGGTGAAGATGTGTTTTTAAGAGGTTTTGGAAGTTTTATCATCAAAACTAGAGCAGAAAAAACCGGAAGAAACATTTCAAAAAACACAACGATAAAAATTCCAGCCCATAACATCCCAGCCTTCAAACCTGCAAAAGTTTTTGTTGAAGGGGTTAAGGCCAGCGTTAAAGTCAAATAAATATTCATTAGTTCGGCCTAGTCGAGCTTTAAATCATACACCGTATGCCAAGTGGTAAAAAAAGAAAAAGACACAAGGTTGCGACGCACAAGCGCAAGAAGCGTAGACGCGCAAACCGCCACAAGAAGAAAAAGTAATTTTTAAATTACCTTTTCGACTCATGTTCTTTGACATAGAAATAAGTTCATACAATTTGCTTATTTCTACAGGTTTTATCAAAATCAATGCCTTTGATTTTGATCCTGTGTTAAAAATTGTTTAATCCATCCCGTCCAATATTTTGGTCTGGGATAAAAATTAATTACCGTGAACTACGAATTAATAGTAAGATCCAGTTCACAACAAGTTGATTTTGCCCTTTTAAAAGATGGAAAACTAATCGAACTCCACAAGGAAGCAGAGGACAATAAATATTCCGTTGGAGACGTGTTTATCTCCAAAGTAAGAAAAACTGTCCCTGGTCTCAATGCCGCATTTGTTAATGTGGGTTATGAAAAAGATGCCTTTTTGCATTATCATGATTTGGGACCTAAAATTCTGTCGACTTTAGATTTCGTAAAACGTGTAAGCACAGGAAAATTAAGAGATTACTCCTTAAAAGAATTCCCATTACAAAAAGAGATTGATAAAAATGGAAGCATTAATGATGCGATCAAAAACAATCAATCAATTCTGGTACAAATCGTAAAAGAACCTATTTCCACCAAAGGTCCGCGCATCAGCTCGGAACTTTCTTTAGCCGGTCGGTATATTGTTTTGGTTCCTTTTTCTGATCGAGTTTCAATTTCACAAAAAATTGAATCCAATGAAGAGAAAGAGCGCCTAAAACGTCTGATTCAGAGCATAAGACCAAAAGGATTTGGGGTCATAATACGAACCGTAGCAGAGGGTAAAAAAGTAGCAGAACTGGATAGAGATTTACAAAATCTCATAGATCGCTGGACAGCGATGTGTAAAAAGCTACATCGGGCGCACCTCCCAAGTAAAGTGCTCAGTGAGATGAATAGAGGATCATCCATTATTCGAGATATGTTGAACGATTCATTTTCGGCCATACATATAGATGATGAAACCCTATTTTATCAAATAAAAGATTACGTGCAAGCCATTGCACCAAAACAGGAGAATATCGTGAAGCTTTATGATGCCAAAGTACCCATTTTCGAAAAATTCGGTATCGAACGGCAGATTAAAACTTCATTCGGCAAAACAGTTTCGGGAGCAAAAGGTTCCTATTTAGTTATCGAGCATACCGAAGCACTCCATGTCATTGATGTCAACAGTGGCAACCGAAGCAACAAGTCCAACACTCAAGAGGACACCGCTTTGGAAGTCAACTTATTAGCAGCAAGCGAAGTCGCCCGTCAACTCAGATTAAGAGATATGGGTGGCATCATTGTCGTCGACTTCATCGATATGGCGAAAGCCGAACACCGCAAAAAATTATTCAATCATCTTCGCGATGAAATGAGTGATGATAAAGCCAAGCATAAAATTCTTCCCCCCAGCAAATTTGGACTCATCCAAATCACAAGACAACGCGTGAGGCCAGAGGTCAACATCAAAACGCGAGAAATTAACCCAAATGCGGGTGAAAGTGATGAAATTGAAGCCCCAATTGTTGTGGTACAAAAAATTGGCGAAGAGCTGAAGAAGCTGATTAATAAAGACTATAAAAAGATAACCTTAAACACACATCCTTTTATAGCAGCCTTTTTAACCAAAGGCTTTCCATCTGTGCGCACCAAATGGTTTTTGGAGCACAAACAATGGATTAGAATTCAACCTAGAGATGCTTACACGTACCTAGAATATCATTTCCAAGACGATAAGGGAAATGATATATAGAACTAAACCCCTCCCCAACAGGAGGGGTTTTTTTATGCCCTTTTTTTATAAAATCCGTAATACTTTTACCATTATAATACATCAGGACTCTGGGCGCGCTTTGCCCTGTCTATATTAATTATCTTTATTGAATGAAAAATTCCGTGACGACGTATACGGTAGAAGAGGCCAAAGAGAAACTCGAACGCTACTGTGCCTATCAGGAACGTTCACACAAACAGGTGGAGGAACAACTGCTGAAAATGCGCATGATTCCTGAGGCCCAAGAGGTGATTATTACCCATTTAATTCAACATAATTTTCTCAATGAATCGCGTTTCGCCCAAGCCTACAGTCGGGGTAAATTTCGCATCAAGAAATGGGGCAAAAAAAGAATAACCCAAGGGCTCAAACAGCATGGCGTCAGTGCTTACAACATCAAACTAGGGCTGGCACAAATTGAGCCTGAAGCCTACCGTGACACCTTTGATGAGCTCGTCAAAAAGAGGCTAAATGAACTCTCTAACGAACCTAATCTGAGCAAAAAAAAGAGAAAATTATTCGACTATTTAGCGTACCGCGGTTGGGAAACAGAACTTATTTACGAGGCCTTAGCCCTCACCTGAAATCGAGCAATATTTTTCTTGGTCCGAGCAATAGCTTGTTCATTTTTATAATCAATCCAAGCCTGGCCCTTAAGGCGACGCATGAGTTGATCGTAATAACGCATGATCAAAATATTGTACAATGCCTTTGCTAAATGACCTGTTTTGCGGGGCATAGCGCGCAAACTCATCGAAAACCCTGCCGACTTATACTGCATATAATGCCAATAACCCTCGGGCATATAAAGTACATCCCCGTGCTTTAAAGTCCCCTCGAAACCATTAACAAGGCGCAGCCCTGGCCACTTTTCATAATCGGGATTCGCAAAGTCAATGTCTTCACGAACGATTAAGGAATGGGGCACCTTATACATAAACTCCGTTTGCTTTTGATCAAATAAAATAACTCGTTTTTCGCCCTGAAAATGGATGTGAAAGATATTGGCCAAATCAATATCGTAATGCATGAAGGTGTAGCTTTTTTGGCCGCCAAAAAAAAGCATAGGCAAGCCTTTTAATATGGACAGTCCTAAATCAAGGTTTTTAAAATCATTTTGTAGGGCCGGAACCTCTTTAAGTAAATTCCATAAAAAAATACGATACTTGGTAGGCTCACGCTCGAGTAAATCAATGTACTCTGCCATATTCATCGTGGCATGAGGCTCGTTAAATCCATCCTTGTGATCTACCGGACGATCATCATAAAGGGGTACTGTTTTATCCCCCGCAACTTTGCGTATATAGTCAAAACCCCACTGCTTATATGCGGGCCAGTCGGTTATCGCATCTTCAATAATTACAGGCTTTTGAGGTTTGAAATACTGCTCTAGAAAGTCCTTTTTTGAGAGTCCGCAAACGCGATCGATAGACTTTAAGTTCATCAGGGCGTTAATTTGTAAATTAATTCGAGCAGAACTACACCCTTCGGCATGGGGACTAAGTTGGTTTCGCTATAATCTGTGCCAAATATATTTTCTGCCGCCAGACGCAGGGTATAACGCGGCTGATGATATAACAGGGAAACGTCCGTAACATTAAAGGCCTCTTGACCTTCACGCTTTCCGTATTTGTGTATAATTGTCGATTCCCACTGCTTAGACCAAAGCGCACGCCATTGTCCGAGGGCGCGATGTTTAAAAGAATTAATCGAGTATCGAGAAAATTCTCCCGGGTTTATTGTAAGGTTGTCGTCAATTTGAGTATAACTGAGTTGAAAATTATGCGTCATATTTTGTCCACTTAAGGCATATTGAACATTAGCCTCCCAGCCTTGAGTCAATAAACCACGCACATTTGCCGCTTGCCACAAATCATCAGCATTATTTTTGACATAATCAATTAGGTTGTTGGCATCACGTCTGAACCAGGCCGCATTTAGGATAAACGGCCCATCCTTTAGCCTTAGTCCTACTTCATAAGCCAATGCCTTCTCAGGTTCCAAATCAGCATCTCCTAGCGTATTTGGGTCACTATAAAAAAGATCGGTGTAGGTGGGGATACGATAAGTATAGCCCATATTTGAATAAATCCTCCAATGGCGATTTATCGCATAACCAACATCGACACCTGGATAAGCATAGGTGCCAAAATCGGAAAATGAGGTCGCCGCAATCCCAGGAATGACATCTAATTTGCTTTGAAAAAATTGTAACCTGTGCTCAATAAACAAAGTCGATGCGAAACGAGACCGATTGCCAAGATTATTACTTGATAGATACGTTTGTGCTAAATCCAAACCAATTCCCGTTGTCCCCCATGCATTATTCCACTGACCATGAAGTTCTGCAGCAAGCTTATTTGTTGTATGTAAATTACGGTAGACTGTAGGGTCATTACGCAAGTAAATATATTCGTCTTGATTGCGTCGCCAATAGACTCGCGGCGTCCAATTCCAACTTTTACCCTTAACTTGGGTCTGTACCCCCACTAAACTGGTTTGAGTAGACTCAAACTGATCTGTGGCCGCTGGAGAGGCATAAAACCCATTGGCGCCAAAGGCCCGCTCTGACAAACTGGCCAAAAAGTTTATCGGCTGAGTGCGTTTGTTGAACGTACTTTTTAGCGTGTAATTAGATTGATCATAATCCGTGTTATAACGGTACCCTCTTGAGGTGTAGCGCGACACATTAACCATGTGTGCACTGTTATCTAGGGACTTGTAAACCGTAAACCCTCCATTGATCTGTTCAAAGGAGCCTCCGCTAAAGCGCAAATCAAGCCCATCATCAAAGTCAGATTTGGTGACTATATTGATGGCGCCAGTGAAGGCATTCTGCCCATAAACACGCGCCGCTGGACCTTTAATTATCTCTATTCGCTCAATTAATTCTAAAGGGAGTGCAGCATTTAACGTATGATGTCCCGTTTGCGCATCTTCGAGTTTAATTCCGTCTATGAGCAAAAGAGTCTGATCAAAACTGCCCCCGCGAATGTATAGATCCGCTTGGCTGCCCATAGGGCCTCTGCGCCGAATGTCTACGCCTGCCTCTTGTTGTAAAAGTTCTGCCAAACTACTTGCAGGGGAGGACTGGATTTGCTCCGCTTCAATAGTGATTATCGAGCGTGACTGCTCAGAAAATGGGATCATAAGTCTCGTGCCAGAGAGCATTACCGCATCTAGAGATTCTAGCGATTCAATTACAGAATCTTTGACCTGCGCTTGATTGTTAGAGGATAATCCATTTTGCCCCAATACTGGAAACGAAATAACCCCGACAACGGCAATAATTATTCCTTTAAAGATTTTATTTGAGAATTTCATCTAAGCAATTTACGAAATTAATAATCAGCACATTATCCGCTACTCACCAATAAATTCCATTAAAAAAGCCTCAAAAAAGAGGCTTTTTTAAAAATTATATAGGCGATACTTAGTCCGCTAGTACGATGATTTTATTATCAACCATCTGAACAGTTCCACTATTTATAGCCAAATGCCAAGCACCATCTTTTTGGGTGAACTTATTTTTGTAGGCGTCCGCAATTTTTGGCTGTCCGACAAACTTTACTTCTCCCGCCGCAAGTGTAGAAACAATGGCCGCGTGGTTTTCAAGCATTTGAAACGCCCCATCAGCACCTGGAACACTTACACTGCTAACTTCTCCTTGAACTAACGAAGCTTCTGGTGTGACTATTTCTAAATACATCCTTTCTTTTTTAATTCTGATTAGGCTTCAGCAAGCATTTTCTCTCCGGCTTCAATAGCTTCTTCAATAGTCCCTTTAAGGTTGAACGCAGCCTCAGGAAGATGATCTAACTCACCGTCCATAATCATATTGAATCCTTTGATTGTATCCTTGATATCTACAAGCACCCCTGGAATCCCTGTAAACTGCTCTGCAACGTGGAACGGTTGAGAAAGGAAACGCTGAACACGACGCGCGCGGCCTACTGCCATTTTATCTTCCTCTGACAATTCCTCCATACCCAAAATCGCGATGATGTCTTGAAGCTCTTTATAACGCTGCAACAACTCTTTTACACGTTGTGCACATGCGTAATGATCCGCCCCCAAAATATCAGCCGTCAAAATTCTTGATGTTGAATCAAGCGGATCAACAGCAGGGTAAATACCCAACTCCGCAATTTTACGCGACAATACGGTGGTCGCATCTAAGTGCGCAAAAGTTGTCGCTGGAGCTGGATCTGTAAGGTCATCTGCAGGGACATAAACCGCTTGAACAGAAGTAATCGATCCTTTTTTGGTTGAGGTAATACGCTCTTGCATTGCCCCCATCTCGGTGGCCAATGTTGGTTGGTATCCTACTGCTGAAGGCATACGTCCTAGAAGTGCAGAAACCTCAGAACCGGCTTGTGTAAATCGGAAAATGTTATCTACGAAGAACAAAACGTCCTTACCTTGGCCATCTCCTGCGCCATCACGGAAGTATTCCGCAATAGTCAATCCAGAAAGCGCTACTCGAGCACGAGCTCCTGGAGGCTCATTCATCTGACCAAAGACAAAGGTTGCTTTAGATTCTTTCATGGCTTTTTTGTCCACTTTAGATAAATCCCATCCACCAGCTTCCATTGAATGCAAAAAGTCGTCTCCGTATTTAATAATTCCTGACTCAAGCATTTCACGCAATAAATCATTTCCTTCACGAGTACGCTCTCCTACACCAGCAAATACAGATAAACCTCCGTGTCCTTTGGCGATATTATTGATGAGCTCTTGAATTAATACGGTCTTCCCTACACCAGCACCACCAAATAAACCAATTTTTCCTCCTTTGGCATAAGGTTCGATCAAATCAATAACCTTGATCCCGGTAAAAAGAACCTCTGTAGAAGTTGAAAGGTCTTCAAATTTTGGTGCTTCACGGTGAATAGGCAATCCATTCTCACCGGTCTTAGGTAAATTTCCAATACCATCAATTGCGTCTCCAATTACATTAAAAAGACGCCCGTATATATCGTCACCTATCGGCATTTGAATTGGTGCTCCCGTAACTACAGCGTCAGTACCACGACTCAATCCATCAGTCGAGTCCATAGAGATCGTACGTACCGCGTTTTCACCGATATGAGACTGAACCTCAAGGACAAGAGTTTGTCCATTATTTTGAACCTCGAGAGAATCATAGATTTTAGGAAGCGATACACCGCTATCGAAAGCAACGTCCACTACGGGACCAATGATTTGCGCAACTTTACCTTTAACTTGTGCCATTAGAATATTTTTTATTCGTTTGTTTGGGCCATTTTATGCCCTTAAAAATCGGTGCAAAGATATGGCTTTCTGAAGAAAAAAAACAAAGGAAATAAGCAAATAAACTACGGGTTCAAACCCATAAAAAATAATATGCCCCTACAGAAGAAACTGCAGGGGCACACTAAACCTTATTTCAGGCTTAATTATTGTAATTCAGGAGCATAGTTTACCGGGAAGTCATTTGCACGAGCACGTTGACCTGCCTCAATAAAATTTGATCCGTATGTGGCGTCAATTGCTGCCAAAAACTCGTTAGCCATTAATGCGTATCCACGAGCGGTAAGGTGAACGCCATCCAAACTGGCCAAGCCACCAAAAACTAAATCCGTAGACATCGTGAAGCCATCAAATTGAACTCCTCCAGATGAGGCGTTTTGAAGAATTCCCTTTAAGTCGACCTTAGCAAGACCTTTAGCGACAACCAAGGCGTCAATAGTGGCATTATAGGCATCTGTTGCATTCAATACAGACTGCGTTTCAGTTCCTGTAAGCACCCACTGGTCTGCAAGAGGTTTGGTAATTCCATTAACCGACAATTGACCTGCTTGTTGTTGGGCAATTGCTGGGCTTTCTTGTTCAGCGATAATTGGCGCTTGAACTGTAGCCGCGGCAGTTGCTTGTTCATCAGCAAATGCAGCCGCTTGAGCCTCGTCAAAACCTAAGTCAAGAGCCGCTTGGAAAGCGATGGCATAAGCTTGCTCATAAACAGCGGCATAAGCTTGTGCGTAAACTTGAGCAAAAACCCCTTCATAAACTGCTGGGTATATTGAAGCCGCATAGTCTGTATCCACGGTCGCGATATAAGAAGCGCTGGTTAAAACCATAAGATCGGCTTCATTTGCTTGTCGCGACTGACCGAATTGAGTGGCCAACAAATTCGCAAAAGCCTCAGGATATCCTAATGACTGCAATACCGCAGAAAGTTGGTCTACGATATTTGGCAAGCTCTCGTCCATAATCACAACTGGACTTGCCATATCCTCACTGAACACGATCTTGCGCTCTGGCATCCCTAAGGCATCAAATACCTGATTTAATGGACCGAATGTCTCGTTTAGGAGAGGAATCTGTGGCCCAAAATCAGGATTGCTTGGATCAAGTGGTGCATAAGGCACCGTCGTAAAATAAGGCAAAGAAGTTACGTAAGGCACATTACCCACAACACCTTTGGCGCCGTTAGCCGTTAATGCATCAAGAGTCGCTGACAAAGCTGCAGCAAATACGTTAGGATCTGTAATATCATTACTACCATATGTCGTTGGATCTAAATTTCCTGTTTGATCAACGCCACTTCCTCCGGAAGTCGCATATTGTAGTACATCATTACCACCAAATTCTGACAAAGTAAAGAACGTCGGGTTTTGCGCCACAGCGTCCTCTAACATAGAGGCATTGGCAGAACTTGCCATACGGGCGAAATAAGGATTCGCTAATCCCAATGGCACCCCAGTAAGGTTACCATAACCATTGGCTAAAAAGTGAAAACTCTTAGCACCAGGAACACCCATATTGTTGAATACTCCAGCTACAACGTTTGTCACCTCAGTGGTTGGGTTCGCCTCGAGCACCGCAGGCCCAGAACCATTAAAATACAATCTTGGACCCGCAATTAAATTACCTCCATAGAGTAACCCTCCGACGTTATCCGTCATCATAGGCTGATTAAAATCACCGCCCCCGGCAGCGGCAAACTGAGTTGCCAGTGTATTCGGGAATGAATTAGTCTGCGCTGCTTTAAATAATGCACCATCAGTAAATCCAGCGGTAAAAGAAGCCCCTAAGGCCACATAATTGGAGAAATCGGCATCTCCAGCAGTCAAGGCCACAGTTTGCTCTGGGGCCGCTGTCTCTGTCATATCATCGCTTTCACAAGACACAATTCCAAGTGCCAGTAAAGCAAAACCTAAATATTTAAAATTCATCTTCATAATTATTATAAATTATTAATTGTCCATGATAAGTAATACATGGAACCAATTCGGCCTGTTCCATAGGCTTGAATGTACTCTTCGCCAAGGGCATTTGCTGCTCCTAGTTTAAAGGTAGACTTCAAGAAGTTTGGCATTCTGTAGTTGATTTGGAAGTCAAATACATTATACGCTGGAATATCTCCATCGCCAAAGGTTGCTTCCCATTTGTAGTCTCCAACATAACGCCAAGCAGTATTGAACCCTAAATTCGAATTTGAATTTATCTCGTGGGGTATTGAAGTTTGTTCTAAAATCTGGGTTACCCCCCTCGCGATCTTGTACCGCATAGGTATAACTTGCGCCTAAATCGTATCCTCCGAAGACCTTTGCAGAAAGTCCAAGACTTCCTCCATAAGAATTGATTTCTTCTTCAGAATTCGTGTAAACTTGGTAGACTTGATAGTCACCATTCGCGATTGCGGCAACCGCAAGCGGTGTTCCATTAGGTAACGTCTCGGTTAATGCTACATCGCCATAAAACGGTGCGATAACGGTTTCATTAGAAATGAAATCATTGTAAGTGTTATAGTACCAGTTAAAGTCTACAATCAGTTTACCGAGTTTCCCGCGATATCCAAAATCAATAGAGCGGACTTGTTCAGGCTTAACGTAATTTGAATTCGCAACATTCAAGGCACTGACATCTCCGGTAGCAGCGAAGGCCCCAACAGAGCTTGCAAAGAATGAGTTATTATAAGCACCTGTACCGTCTACATTCAATGATGCAGCGCCTGTGATGGCTTGTCCTGTTGGGCTCAATCCGTATTCACGCACATCACGTTCTGGGTTGTTACTTGCCCCTCCGACTAAGATGGCCCGTCCTACGTCCAATCCGATATATAAATCTTGGGTTGTTGGGTTTCTAAATCCTGTCTGGATCGACGCACGAATATTGTGGTTATCATTTATGGTAAAACCAGCAGCCAAACGTGGCGAGAAAAATCCATCAAATAATTCTGACTTGTCATAACGTACAGATCCGGTTAACTTAAGATCCAAGTTGTCCGCTAAGTTGAATTTCTTTTGACCTTGAGTGTAAAAACCGAGTTCAGAATAATCAATTGGACCATCCGAATCCGTGTAGATACTTCCTCCTGAGTTAAGACTATAGGTACGGAACGATCCACCCACTTGTAATTCAAATGGCTTGAATATTTCAGAAAAATTATAGTTGTAATCCGCGTGATAAATTTTTGAATTATCCGTGAATTTTGACCCGGTGGTTAAATCAGGATCACTGATACTTGTATTAAATGCATTTTCATATTCAGCAGATCCTGGTAAGTAACGTCCTGTATCTGCGGTTTGTCGTGCAAAATCATGAGCTTGGTCTGGCGTTAACCCAGCATAAAGCTGTGACTGCACAAAAGCACCAACATACTCACCGAACCAAGTGGCATCATCTTTCCATGCGCGGTTGATGTTGATTCCCGTAAAGACCATATCGTAACTGTCTCCAGCGTTGTCAGTAGTCATATACCCACGAACAAAAAAGTTATTATTACTCACTTCTAATTTGTGCTGAGACATTTCAAAATTATCGATAGCATAGCGATTCGCCCCTTGATAAAGCGTAGATCCCGTACCGTATTTTCCAACATAAGAGATCTCTAAATCATCTTCAAACGGACGATAGTAAACGCCCCAGTCTGCTTTGATACTCTCCGCAGTATAGTCAGTAAGGTCAATTTCATTATAACCGGT
>RFXU01000480.1 GCA_009921505.1 Flavobacteriaceae bacterium | reverse complement strand
TGACTGCGGAAAAATTGTTGACTCAACTCAAAGTTTAATGTAGCCTATATTCAGCGTCAGGCAACAATAAACTACTGCTACAAATGATTATCCAACAAAGTCCATCTACTCTCAAAAAGTCTCGCAATTTTGAATCCATTTCTTTTGGCATAAAGCGTGAAGGTTTGGCTCATATTTTCAATGTGTTGCGTAACCAGTTGTATTCTGACAAAATTCTTGCCGTTGTCCGCGAATATTCTGCCAATGCCATCGATGCTCATGTTGAATCGGGCCAGAAAGATCGTCCAATCGTCGTAACACTCCCCAATCCCCTGAATCTTGCGTTCAAGGTTCGTGATTTTGGTCTGGGTTTGAGCGAACAGCAAGTGCGCGACATTTACGCAAACTACGGCGAATCCACAAAACGAGGAACCAATGAACAAATTGGTCAGCTTGGTTTGGGTAGCAAATCGGCGTTTGCTTATGGTGAAAACTTTTTGATTCGCTCATTCCAGAATGGTATCGTTTCTCTTTATAATGCTTTTATTGACCCGTCTCAGATCGGGCAGATTGCCAAGCTTCACTCTGAATCCACCAATGAAGAGGATGGAGTTGAAATTGAAATTCCAGTAAACGAGCGCGATATTAATGCTTTTAAAGATAAAGCTGAATCTTTATTTAAGTATTTTAAAATTCAGCCGATTGTTATTGGTAATAAAGAATATATTGCAAGCCCCGATAAGATATTGTTTTCCGGCACGAATTTTCGGTTCATTAAAGCTGACTCCAGTTTTTTTGCTAAAAATTCTGCGGATGCAGTAGCATTGATGGGCAACATTGCGTATCCAATCGACCCTGATGCGATCAATTGGGGTGAAAAAACGGACCTCAAAAATATTTTACTAAAAGAAATTGTAATCGACTTTAATATTGGCGACTTGGAAGTGTCCGCTTCTCGCGAAGCGTTGCAATATACTCCGCGCACTCAAAAGAATATCATCGCCAAAGCCGAATCGATCAAGGAAGAGTGTCTTGCTGAA
>RFXU01000479.1 GCA_009921505.1 Flavobacteriaceae bacterium | reverse complement strand
AAGTGGTATTTTGAGCATTGACATAAGAGATTGAAATCGCTGTTCGGTCAGGGGTCGGAGCCACGATATCGTTGGGCTGTAGATCAATTGCGAGTGCATGGCTACTGAGCACGCTGAGCGCTCCATATACAAGGAGGCAAAATTTAGCTGATTTGGCCATTTGTGGATTAAGTAGGCAATTCAAGTACGATGCGAATATGAAAGTTTTACTAGCATTAAATTTCTTTATCTTTGCAGCCATTCAGTTTGGACTACTGCTTGGCATCCTGCATTATCTCAAAGGCGAATCAAAACCAAAACCAAATCCCTATTGGATATTGGCTCTTATCACGAGTGTAACTGGGCTCACATTTTTTGCGATTGGACTTTTAAATACCGATGATATTCAAAAAGTCCCACCCATATTTACGCCGGCCAATACTCTGTTTTATGCGGCAGCAATTTTTCAAGGTCTATTTTTTTACTCATTTCATCATTCAGTGAGTAAGTCTTTAAAGTTAGCCCTAGGACTTTCAATTCTTTGTTATGGACTTTTCTTTGAATACCTTAGACAGAATTGGACATTCGAGGCGCGGTTTGGGTTTGCAGCAATTGCGCTATTTTCAATATGCAGCGATTGGTGAGGCACTCTTTTTGGTCCCACGACTTATTGTTTTATTGGGTTCGAACCATCCAATTAATACCATGGAGCAATTACCGCAACTACTCATCATTTTTACTTATGGTCAAATTTTGATGAACACAATATCGTTCATCGCGATTTGGGGCTATTGGTCTGAAAAATTAGCCCTTGAGAACCGCTTAACGATTAGCGAAACGGAAGACGTAAAGAATCTATTGCAAGAACGAGAGGCGCTCATCATCTCGCTTTTGAGGGCCAATAAAACGATTACCACTGGCGCCCTATCAGCCTCGATTGCGCATGAAATCAATCAACCTCTCGGGGCTATTCAAATTAATAGTGAATATTTGCAAAAAAAGATTCAGGAACCACAAATTGATCGTGAGCAAGTCAAACA
>RFXU01000478.1 GCA_009921505.1 Flavobacteriaceae bacterium | reverse complement strand
ATTAGGGATTGAGGTCATTGCTGTGGATCGTTATGCAGATGCACCTGGCCACCAGGTGGCTCATCGTGCATATACAATCGATATGACCAATGCTGATGATCTGGAAGCTTTAATCCGCAAAGAACAACCTGACTTGATTGTGCCTGAAATCGAGGCGATTAATACTAAGCTCTTAGAAAAACTTGAGCAAGATGGAATTACTAAGGTCATACCTAATGTCAAAGCCGTACAACTCACCATGAACCGTGAAGGAATAAGAAGGTTAGCGGCTGAGGAATTGAAGATTCCGACATCCCCTTATGCTTTTGCTCGCAGTGCTGACGAGTTAAAAAAAGCAGTTACAGACATCGGCCTTCCGTGTTTTATAAAACCCACAATGTCCTCTTCAGGAAAAGGCCAATCCAGAATTACTCAATTCGAGGATGTTGAAAAAGCTTGGGATTATGCAGCCTCATCTGGACGCGTTAATGAAGGGGTCGTGATTGCTGAAGGGCAAATTGATTTTGATTATGAGATTACTTTATTAACAGTAAGGTCACTCAACGCTGATGGAAAAATCATCACCTCTTTTTGTGAACCCATTGGTCATCGACAAGAAGACGGAGATTATGTGGAAAGTTGGCAACCTCAACCGATGAGTCAAAAAGCATTAGATACCTCAAAAGATATTGCATTAAAAATTACCAGCGCACTTGGCGGTCTGGGTATTTTTGGCGTTGAATTATTTATTAAAGAGGATCAGGTCTGGTTTTCAGAAGTCAGCCCGCGACCCCATGATACCGGGATGGTCACCATGATTACCCAAAAACAATCTGAATTTGAATTGCATGCTAAAGCCATCTTAGGGCTGCCGGTGGACACCTCTTTACATAACCCCGGTGCTTCTGCAGTGATTTATGGAGGCCATGATTGCGATCACATTGAATATCAAAACGTGGATCAAGCCTTAGCACTGGGGAATGTAGACATCCGTTTTTTTGGAAAACCACAATCATTTAAAAAACGACGCATGGGAGTTAT
>RFXU01000477.1 GCA_009921505.1 Flavobacteriaceae bacterium | reverse complement strand
AAGGCTTTGTCGCTTATTTTTTGATCAATTGGAAAATCCTGCGCTACGCCCGCAGCAAGGGCTATTTCTATGTGGGGCGCGGCAGTGGTGCCAATAGCCTGATTGCTTACCTATTGCGTATTACCGATGTCGACCCCATCGATTTGGATTTATATTTTGAGCGCTTTATCAATCTGTACCGCACCAATCCTCCAGACTTTGATTTGGATTTTTCTTGGACCGATCGCGACGATGTGACTGCCTATATTTTCAAGCGTTTCAAACACACAGCGCTGATTGCGGTTTATAATACGTTTAAGCACCGCGCAGCGGTGCGGGAGCTCGGTAAAGTCTTTGGCTTGCCCAAAACAGAAATCGATCGACTCTCTCGCGGCCGCTATCGCTATGAAGACCTGGACCATCGGGCTCAATACGTGGTGCGTTACAGCAAACGCCTGATCGGTCTGCCTAATTATCTAGGGATTCACGCGGGAGGGATTTTGATTGCTGAGCAGCCCATTGCGCAGTATACAGCAACTTTTCTACCACCAAAAGGCTACCCGACCACTCATTTTGATATGGTTGTGGCCGAAAACATCGGGCTTTATAAGTTTGACATCCTCAGCCAAAGAGGACTGGGCAAAATCAAAGACGCTGTAGGTATTATTCGGCAGAATCACCCTGATCAGCCCCCTATCGACATTCACGATCTAAAGCGCTTTAAACAAGACCCCAAAATCAAAGTCCTGTTGCGCGAGGCCCGAGCCATGGGCTGTTTTTACGTAGAATCCCCAGCGATGCGGATGCTGCTGCGCAAACTGCAAGTAGATCATTATTTAGGCCTGGTGGCGGCGAGTTCTATCATACGCCCGGGTGTGTCTCAATCAGGAATGATGCGCGAATACATTTTGCGTTATCGCTATCCGGAGCGCCGTGCACAGGCCCATCCCGTACTGCAAGACATTATGCCCGAGACTTACGGAGTCATGGTTTATCAAGAAGATGTGATCAAAGTCGCCCACTATTTTGGTGGGCTCAATC
>RFXU01000476.1 GCA_009921505.1 Flavobacteriaceae bacterium | reverse complement strand
ACGTTGTAGTGTCTTCTAAACTTCTGTCACAGTTCACGAATCCCAAGTACAACCTCTGCTATTATATTGCTCTGGAACCTGATTCTACCTTTGGATGAACATCTTCGTAACTTCTCCTTGGCCTGCCGAGAGTGCTATCTGTCTTCCCGACAAACACATTGTCAAGATGCCGCTGGAATGCTGCCAAATGCTTTCCATCGTGGCATCTGAAAAATGGGGTCATAACTATGGTCCTTTGTACAAGACTGATAACACTCCCTACCGAACTGAAAAAGGTGCGTTTCGTAATCATCCCTGTACCAAATGGGCAATGGATAGTATCCACAATGCCTATTGGTTAATCAAGTGGGGAATGAACTTGTGTGATGAGTATACGATGCGTTATGGTAAAGTTCATTCTTGCTATAAGACTCTTGTAGATGCTTATTATATTTTTCCAAAGGGGAAGATTACTGATGTAACACCATTCGCACGGGCAATGCCTGACGAATACAAACTTGATATGAATATTGATACATTTACTGCTTACAAAATGTACATTGCTTCTAAGCCTTGGGTTGCGAGTAACTATCTTCGTATGCCAGAACGTAAACCCGAATGGGTATGAAATACAATAAAGGCGACATTTTCCTTGACAAAGATACATATAAGTTGTATATTTTTGATGGAACTGAATGGTGGGAGATTGTTCCTACCTGTGAATTGAAAAAACCTGATTGGGTATAAATTATGAACAGTGACTTTATTTGGGTTGAGAAGTATCGCCCCAAAACAATTGAAGATTGTATCCTTCCCGAAAGTACCAAAAAAACGTTTCAGGACTTTCTAAATAAAGGTGAAATTCCAAATATGCTTCTTGCTGGTCCTCCTGGTATTGGTAAGACCACAGTGGCAAAAGCACTCTGCAATGAATTGGGAGTAGATGTTTATGTCATCAATGGATCCGACGAGGGTAGATTCCTCGATACTGTCAGAAACAATGCGAAAAACTTCGCTTCGACCGTTTCGCTTTCGTCAGAT
>RFXU01000475.1 GCA_009921505.1 Flavobacteriaceae bacterium | reverse complement strand
AGCGAGCATTGGTCGGTAAATATGGTCAAAAGCACGCACCCATAAAAGGACAGGCTTAAGAGGTTTTGGAGCCACTCTTGGGTAATCTGATAGATTCAAACCGTTCGGAATGACTTCAACTGGCCAGTTCTGCCCCCGGGCGACCTCAGCGAGATACTCCGACGGGGCGACGAGCGCCTTCGCATTCACGAAATATTGCTGAATAAGGCGATTCGCGCTGTTCATGCGCTTAGGTAGGCGCCCACCATGGAGAATGGGGATGTACGGCGCTCTTTTTAGTCGAATGAGCCATGATAGCAAAATAGCGCCATAAAAATTGGAAGTGCTGTAGGTGTCGATAAGCACTAGCGTATGTCGATTGACCCGAGTGAGCACCACCCAGATCATATCAATGAGTCGGGTAAGCGCAGATTGATAGCTAGAGGCTAAAATTACCGAGTAACCCCAGAGCTGAAGCTGACTGACCAGCCCAGAAGAAGTGTCTGGGGTATTGTTTTGATGGCTTTGGGTGGCTGTGCCCAGGTATACAACGCGGGGTTTTAAGGCCATGATTCTTCGGGGGATGTTTCCTCGTTGGGGATAATTTGTAACAGGGCCAAACCATAAATAAAGGCAGGCATGGCAATGCGCATGGCACTGTGATTTATTGTTAAAAACCAAAACGCGACAAAAGCGTAAACATAAACATTACTGCGATCTGTAAAGCGCATGACCAGAGGTGCGATAAGCAGAATCAAAAGAGCCAAGATCCCAAAGCTGCCATGCTCGGCAAGCAGTCGGGATATTTCATTATGCGATGCAGTGGCCTCTAAACCTTGTTCGGCGCGTAATTCTTTTCCTTTACCGATACCGACTCCCAGGACCGGGTTTTGCAAAAACGCATCGAGTTCTATGTTCGCCAGCTGGGTTCGACCCGTGGTTAGAGTCGCTTTATCCCGTCCTCGGGCATCCTGATTAGCGTAGCGTTTGTCCAATAAGCCATCTGTAGTGAGCGATAATAGAGTCCAAATCATGAGAAAA
>RFXU01000474.1 GCA_009921505.1 Flavobacteriaceae bacterium | reverse complement strand
CCCACAATGGTTAGGTCTAAGAAACACCTCAGAGGTTTACGGATTGTATAAAAATGAGGTGCTGTTATGTATAGGAATTATATTTACTGACAAGCTTCCCACACCATCGGCACTTGAGCTTACACATAGTCAATCCTTTTCAGCATACGATTACCTCGGATACCTGTACACTATACCAGAGCACAGAAACCAGGGATGGGGTTCGCTCTGGATAACCCATTTAATTGAATTGCAAGTGTATCCGAAACTCTGGTTAACCATAGAGTCAATTGATTTAGGCAAGTTTTACACTAAAAATGGATTTGTCTTTGCAATTCCTGTACCCCACGAAGCCGAAGAATATATTATGTACCGGGGATAAGCCCTGAAATCTGATTGCACACCCCTTTAATAATGGCAGACACCTGCTGGTGTTCAATTAAAAAGGCATCGTGTCCGTGATCGGAAAAGATTTTGAAGTGATCGACTTTTTTTCCCAATTGCTTGAGTTTTTCCACTGTTTTTTCGTCTTCAGCCGGAATAAATAAAAGGTCAGAGGTGATGGTGACTACGTGAAAGTACGTGTTCAATGATTGTACCTTTTCTTCAAAGATCTCTCCCTCGCCCACCGCGTTGATTTGTCGCAGTATCTGATTCAAATGGCGGTACGCTTTAGCATGAAAACGATCAGATAAGGCGTCCCCGTGATAATCCAACCACGACTCCACAGCGTATTTGGCACTTTTGCGCTCACGTTGAAAACGTGAATCGAACGACTGCGGACTCCGGTAACTCAGCATGGCAAGCTGACGTGCCAACTTCAATCCCCAATCGCTATTTTCTTGAAGTAATCGCTCTTGGATATGGCAGTGCGCAATAATCCAATCTGTCGACTTCCAATCCGTCGCAATCGGAACAAAGTGCTTAAACTCCACCTTGTTTTGAGTGAGCATGCTCCAGGCAACTCCACCCCCCACAGACCCTCCAATAAAGAGATCGACCGTTGAAATTTTTAGCTGACGTAAGCCCTCAAGAAAAATC
>RFXU01000473.1 GCA_009921505.1 Flavobacteriaceae bacterium | reverse complement strand
TTTATATGTGAAACTATCTGCTAAAGAATTTAAAATTTTTTATCACGATACAGAGTTAAATTATTTGAGATCTGTTCTTCAATTGGAAATTTTGTTGAACGAAAGATGTGGAATTTATGTGAATTCTTCTGGTAGTGTAGGAAAATATAAATTTAAGTTGTTGACCCGTGAAATATTGGAACAGTCTGACCTAAAGCGAAATGATGTGACTTGCGCTGACGGTAATATATTCAAGCAATTCTCCTTTAATTGGGTGCCGTCAAAATCTTTCAAAGATCAAGATGAAAATGATAAATATTTTTCAGAACGCTCAAGAAGGTCATCGAGGTTCCGCAATGCAAGCAATGATCAACTAACTTTTGGATCAGAGAATCTTATTTGGATTTTGGTAATACTTGGACTATTTGCAGGTACCATTGCCTATTTTTCTTAAGGCATTAAGACTTATTCTTGTTTATTAAGTGCTTGTTTTATAAAAATCTTAATTTAGTAAGAGGCGAAATATAGATCTCCCAGAACCTAAACTTGCCGAAGCTTGGATACTATCTCTTCGGGCTTCTCTCGTTTCCCAGCCAACGTTGATCCTCCAGTTTATGGGACAAAACTATTCTAGTTGCTGGACCACTTGCAGGGGGCTTTTCTAGCGGTGCCCCACTCTATCTTGTCTATCTACTATCACGATTTGGCTCAGTAACCCCCTTTGGGCGGATTGCTATGTTTAGCCCACTCTCCCTTTCGGAAACTTGTGTGATGTTCCATTTGTCCGAATTTACGTCAAAAGCATACCAAGACGCATTTTCTGGTGAACCCGCCGCAAACCTCTGGTCTGCATATTCAATTTAAGAACAAAGCCAAGCCGAAATGAAACCCTGTTCAGACCACGATCTTGTGGCATAATTGTCTTAAGTTACATTTCCAAGTGCCACAGTTAGTGCGGAATTCTGATCGGATCAGATAAAACTAAAATTTCCTTAGCTCCCATAGTAGTTAATTTCCAACTGGACTGGCCAATCATTTTAC
>RFXU01000472.1 GCA_009921505.1 Flavobacteriaceae bacterium | reverse complement strand
ATAATACCTACATTCTACATTTGGCACCTGCTGACTTATCTGGTTATAATACCTGCCCTAAAGCGACCGATGGTTGCAAGGCAGCTTGCTTGAATACTGCTGGTCGTGGCGGTATGTTCAAAAAAGGCGCTACAACCAATGTCATTCAAGAAGCACGGATGCGAAAAACGGCATTCTTTTTTGAAGAGCGCAAGTATTTTATGGAGTGGTTGGTTCAGGACATTGAATTGGCTATTAAACAATCTGCCAAAAAGAATTTGATTCCTGTTTTTAGATTAAACGGCACGAGTGATTTATCGTGGGAAAAATATGAGGTTGTCCGTAATGGAAAATTATATCGTAACATTTTTGCTGCCTTTCCTGATGTTCAGTTTTATGATTACACCAAGGTTCTTGGTCGCAAAGTATCAGACATTAAAAATTACCATTTGACTTTTTCAATGGCTGAAAACAATTATTTTGACTGTAAAGAAGCGGTCAAGCAAGGCATGAATGTTGCCGTTGTATTTGGTATCAAAAAAGGTTCACCAATGCCTGAGAAGTTTTTCAATTACAATATGACCGTATTCAATGGCGATGATAGCGATTTACGCTTTCTTGACCCTAAGAATGTAATTGTTGGTTTGTATGCAAAAGGCAAGGCCAAAAAAGACACCTCTGGCTTTGTGAAGTTTCCAATTGGTAATAATATGCAATACTTGCCTGTAATTAATTTATTGAAAGCTGCTTAATATGCAAATTGTTTATATTGTAAAATCATTTGGTCCCGATGGCGGTTATCAGAATCTAAAAGCCTTTGCGAACCAAGATGATGCTGAGGCTTTTCGTGCCGTTGTTGCGAAACAAATTCCCGATGGCATTGAAGATGAATGGGTTGAAATTGAAGATATGATGGTGGATTATGGCTAATCTTGAACAATACAAAAAAGTTTTTGAACAATACAAAAAATCTGGTGTAAGTGCAATTTATCACCGAGTGCCAATTGAATTGCTTGCTGAATTCCGCAAAGTGATGGCTCA
>RFXU01000471.1 GCA_009921505.1 Flavobacteriaceae bacterium | reverse complement strand
AAATATGTCTGATCTAGTAATCGAGCGTCAAATCGACCGTAGCCAGATGACGGTGTCTGACGAAGTCGCAATTCAAATCACGGGTATGAACAAATGGTATGGGGCGTTTCACGTTTTACGTGACATCGACCTAACCGTTAACCGCGGTGAACGTATCGTCATCGCGGGCCCATCAGGTTCGGGCAAATCCACTTTGATCCGCTGTATCAACCGTTTGGAAGAACACCAAAAAGGCAGCATCATCGTGGATGGTACCGAATTGGGGTCTGATATTAAAAACATCGACAAAATCCGGTCCGAGGTGGGGATGTGTTTCCAACACTTTAACCTATTCCCGCATCTCACGATTTTAGAAAACTGTACGTTGGCGCCAATCTGGGTTCGTAAGACACCCAAGAAAGAAGCGATCGAAACAGCGATGCATTTCCTTGAAAAGGTTAAGATCCCGGATCAAGCCAATAAATACCCGGGTCAGTTATCTGGTGGCCAACAACAACGTGTGGCGATTGCGCGATCTTTGTGCATGAAACCACGTATCATGTTGTTTGACGAACCGACATCCGCGCTTGATCCTGAAATGATCAAAGAGGTGTTGGACACCATGATCGAATTGGCGGAAGAGGGTATGACAATGTTGTGTGTGACCCACGAAATGGGCTTTGCCCGTCAGGTGGCGAACCGCGTTATTTTCATGGACCAAGGCCAAATTGTGGAACAAAACGAACCAGAAGAGTTCTTTAACAATCCACAATCGGAACGCACCAAATTGTTCCTAAGCCAAATTTTAGGCCACTAAGGACACCAAAAAAGGGGATCGAAAGGTCCCCTTTTTATTTGATTATAGATTTTCCATTTGCGAGACGCGTTGCGTTAAAAGCATTTTTTAAGGTCTCTGCGTCGTAAATATGCGTAACCCAATAGCGCAAGTCTTTATCTGGATTTTGGTTTATGAACCGTTCGAATTCATCCAGCATAAAATCCAAGATCCCCGTTTTGGTCCATTTGAAATGTAAATACCAGGGCGAC
>RFXU01000048.1 GCA_009921505.1 Flavobacteriaceae bacterium | reverse complement strand
TCCCAAGATTATTTTAAGCTGATTCGTAATACAGGATTCGTCATTACAACTGTTTTATTGCGCCTTTCTTTTGGCGCGTCGCAACCATTTGATGTATTGTTGATCATTACGGGTACGTTATTTGGGTATTTTATGCTTTTGATGTACATCGGGTACAGCCGGGAGACACTTAACATCAAAAGTTAGGATTCCTCAACGTTTTTAGCTGGATCACTTTTTAATTCGATTTAATTGTGTTTTACAATGTTATGTAAATGTTAAGTTTTATCTTTGCATACTATTTTAATATCAAAAAAAAATGAATTCTGAAAAATTTTCCTATCCGAAACAAGCTTGTGCTTGTGCTGTTTCTCTTGATCTTTTAGGAGATAAATGGTCCTTACTTATTATTCGAGATTTATTTCGTGGAAAAAGCACTTATTCAGAATTTTTAAAACAATCTCAAGAGGGGATTGCGACAAACATTTTGGTGGACCGGCTTAAAAAGCTCTTAGCTATGGGGATCATAGACTATAGACGAGAGCCACAAGACAAAAAAATCAAGAAATATTTTTTGACCGATAGGGGCATTGATCTTTACCCAGTAATATATGAATTGCAGCGCTGGACGCTCAAACACGTAGATTTTGATTATACTGACAACACCAAAAACTGGAATGACTTAATTCAGAATATCTCGCAAGAAGAGGTAATCAATCAATACCAAAACTCCTATAGAACTTTGCGCCAGAGCGAGTTCGGTTTTTAAACACTTACTTAAATCTTCAATTTTTACTAACTTGACTTCAGATTCCAAAGAGGTTGAGTTATGCGGCAATACATTCTTTCCATAGATGCTGGAACAACAAGTTCCCGGGCAATCATTTTTGATCAGCGTGGCACACAGATCGCCGTGTCGCAATTTGAATTCACACAAATATTTCCTCAGAAGGCTTGGGTGGAGCACGACGCTTTAGAGATATGGGAGACCCAGCTCAAAGCCATGAAAGAGGTCATGGAAGAGGCTGGAATTGGTCCCAATGAAATTTCAGCAGTAGGGATCACCAATCAACGGGAAACCACCGTCATCTGGGACCGTAAAACAGGCGTCCCGGTTTATAACGCCATTGTTTGGCAAGATCGCCGCACTGCAGCCTACTGCCAAGAATTAAGCGCAGCAGGTCACGCGCAAACTTTTTTGAATAAAACAGGTCTGGTCATCGACGCCTATTTTTCAGGCACCAAGGTCAAGTGGATCTTGGACAGTGATCCTGATTTGCGTAGGCGAGCCGAACAAGGTGAATTAGCCTTCGGGACTGTAGACAGTTGGCTTATTTGGCAGCTCACTGGGGGTGCTATTCACGTAACGGATGTCACCAATGCGAGCCGAACCTTAATGTACAATATTCATGACCTTTGTTGGGATCAAGAGCTCTTGTCGATGCTGGAAGTCCCGGAGGCGCTTTTGCCTGAGGTCAAGTCTTCCTCCGAAGTGGTTGGACATACCGCAAAAGAAATTTTTGGCGCCAGTATTCCCATAGCTGGGGTGGCAGGAGACCAGCAATCAGCACTATTTGGGCAACTTTGTTTAGAACCAGGAACAGTTAAAAACACTTATGGCACAGGCTGCTTTTGTATCATGAATACAGGGGACAAGCCTGTAGTCTCAAAAAATAAAATGCTTACGACCATCGCCTGGCAGATCGACGGAAAAGTGACCTACGCCATAGAAGGGAGTGTCTTCACCGCAGGAGCCTTAGTGCAATGGTTGCGCGATCAATTGCACATGATTGAACACTCATCCGATATTGAGTCGCTCGCGGCATCGGTGGAGCATAGTGACGGCGTAACCTTTATCCCCGCACTCTCAGGACTCGGAGCCCCGTATTGGGACCCTTATGCCACAGGAACCATTTTTGGTATCACTCGGGGCACGTCTCAGGGCCACATTGCCAGAGCCGCTCTGGAGGCCATTGCCCTTCGATCCCGCGATATTATTTTAGAAATGCAGAAAGACGCGGGGGTTGATTTTAAAACCTTAAAGGTTGATGGTGGGGCGAGCAACAATGATTTACTGATGCAAATCCAGGCTGATGTTTTGGTGGCGGAGGTGATTCGACCTAAAGAGACAGAAACCACTGCTCTTGGAGCCGCCTTTCTGGCGGGACTCGCCGTAGGTGTTTGGCCATCAATAAAAGCCCTGGAAGCCATGTGGGAGAGTGATCGAGTCTTTTCCCCGGCCACGAACGAATCAACCCAGGAAGTCATCAATTTATGGCACGAGCGTATCAACAGAATTTTATCTTAAATGAAGTGGTAAGAGTGCGCACTATTGACTATTAAACAATAAGAAACAAGGTCTAGACCATGCAACGATCAGTCCACGTAGAGCGTGTAAAGTCCCAGAATCATTGGGATGTTGTGATTATTGGTGGAGGGGCTAGTGGACTGGGAATTGCGGTTGACGCTGCAAATCGTGGCTACCGAACCCTACTTTTAGAACGTCATGATTTTGCTAAAGGCACCTCCTCACGAAGCACAAAACTCGTTCATGGCGGCGTTCGATATTTGCAAAATGGGGATGTTTCTTTGGTGATTGAGGCGCTTAAAGAACGGGGAATAATGAAACAAAGCGCCCCGCATTTAGTGCGAGACATGAGCTTTGTTATTCCCATTTATTCATGGTGGGATGGCCCATTTTACAGTGTCGGACTCAAGATTTATGACATGATGGCTGGAGATCTGGGTTTGGGTAAATCCCAGTGGTTGAGCAAAGAAGAAACCACGGCAATGATTCAAAATGTGAATCAAGCCGAATTACGCGGTGGGGTTGTCTATCACGACGGACAATTTGACGATGCCCGAATGGCCATCACCCTCGCTTTGACCGCTGATTCGCTCTCGGCAAGTCTCTTAAATTACGCCACAGACTTCTGACGGCAGAGTGCTCTTCGCCGTACCTTGGCATAATCATGTAATTCTTGGCACAACGGACACCCTTATTGAGGCACCTCTTTCAGAGCCGCAAGCCCTGGATCACGAAATCGACTTTGTTTTGGGTAACGCGGCCCAATACATGCACACAAAACCTACGCGTAATGATGTTAAAAGTGTATTTGCCGGATTGCGTCCTTTGGCTGCCAGTGCGGCTAAAGAGGGCAAAACTAAGGAGATCTCCAGACACCATAAGGTTCACGTAGGCACGAGTGGACTCGTTAGTGTATTGGGGGGTAAATGGACTACTTACCGCAAAATGGCAGAAGATACCGTGAATGCCGCGGCGATGGTTGGTGGTTTGCCTGCTAAAAAATGTAAAACCCGAAAGCTTAAGCTTTTTGGGCATGAGCCAGGATTGGCTTTTGAGGATCCGCTTCACGTTTATGGATCAGAACGGAGCAAGGTGTTAAATCAAGGCCCCAAAATTCAAAATAATTCATTGAGCGATAAGTATTACATTAGTAAAAATCAAATACTTTATAGTATAAGGAATGAAATGGCCATGTGTCTTGAAGATATTGTAGCGCGAAGGGTCAGAGGTATGTTTTTAGACGCCAAAGAGACTCAGAGACTGCTCCCGGAAATCGCTCAAATTATGGCAGAGGAACTCAAAAAAGATTCCGACTGGATAAAAAATGAAATCAATCAAACTGAAAAAATATTAAACACTTATAGATTATGACAAATCCGTATATCGCTGAATTTATCGGCACTGCCATATTGCTCCTGCTTGGGATGGGCGTGGTGGCAAATGTTAACTTGAAAAAAACAATTGGCTCGGGTCAAACCCCCTGGGTATTGATTACCAGTGCATGGGGATTTGCTGTATTTGTGGCCGTTTTTATTACCGGACAATTTAGTGGAGCACACCTAAATCCAGCGGTAACTTTGGGCCTTGCCGTAGCAGGAAAGTTTGCTTGGAATATGGCTTTGGGGTATATATTGGCCCAAGTTTTTGGAGCAATGGTTGGAAGTTGGCTGGCCTATGTTCTGTATATAGATCATTACCGGGCTACAGAAGATGTCGATGCCGTGCGCAGTACATTTTGTACGGGGCCTGCGGTTAGAAATTATAAAAATAACCTCTTTAGTGAGGCCTTGGGAACTTTTATGTTGGTCTTTGGGGTATTATTTATTGCTGCGCCAGGCATTACGATAGAAGGGACAACGGTGACTAACTTTGGTATTGGATCGCTTGATGCTTTGCCCGTGGGGATTTTGGTATGGGTGATTGGTATGGGTTTAGGAGGGACTACAGGTTATGCGATAAATCCTGCGCGTGATTTCGGTCCACGTTTGGTATATCACTTGATTCCGATGCGCCAAAAAAACGCTGACTGGCCTTACGCTTGGATTCCTGTTTTTGGGCCGTTTATAGGAGGCGCGGTAGCAGGATTCACTTATCTTTTAATAATGTGACAGGATCAAAGGAGTCGTTTTGATCAGTATTTAACTTTTCAATAGTGCGTTTTTTGTGCACAAGCTATTTTAATGCCCCGCGATAGGACTGCCAAAAACCCCTACAGCTAATTCGGCCCAAATTAAAATAAAGACCAATATGAGCGCAAAGAGATAAGTCCATTTTTTCGCACTTTTATTGAACCGCTTTAAAATAAAATGAGCGCCAATTCCCAGACCCAACAACAACCCCCCCATAACGAGATAATCAAACCAGGTCCAATTAACTTGAGGGCTCAAAAAAGTGCCCATTAAAGGAAATATAAGTAAGAATAGGGGGTGATAGAATTTGAATTGATAAGCCTTAAGCATAATCGAAATAGAATTAGGTTGTGTGCAAACATAAAAAAAATCGAAATTCGATTCACCGCACTTAAGAATATTTTAGGATATTGAGATAAAATGCCATCTACTTCTTTCGGTACATGGTATTTAATACACAATTCGGTTAACTTGATTATTTTTTTCGTACTTTTTACCAACCTTCCAATAAAATAAAGCCGGCTGAAGGCTCAGTTCTGTTTTAATTTTTTTTGAATTAGCCCGCTTGGGCCAAAATCACTCATATGAAACCAACTTTTGACGCCATTCCCCAAGAGTTCATTTTGGAGCCAATTACCCTAAATCAATATGTCCTGCACGGCCAAGTAAAAACATGGAATGGACCCACTACTGAAGTTTATTCCACAATTGAAACGCCCGATCAATCAGGAAAGCTGGGACCAACCTATCTTGGGCAGGTGAGTGCCATGGATGAAGCATCTGCACTAGAGGCTATCCGATCATCGGTTAAGGCATTTGATAGAGGCATGGGAGAGTGGCCCACTATGCGCGTAAAGGACCGCATTAAGTGTATGGAAGATTTTGCTGCAAAGATGGTGACCAAACGCGATGAGGTGGTGAAATTATTAATGTGGGAGATCGGAAAGAATCACAAAGACTCCCAAAAAGAATTTGATCGAACGGTAGACTATATTTACGATACCATAGAGGCTTGTAAGGATTTTGATCGAAAAGGGGCTCGCTTTTTGAATGACAGTGGTGTACGTGCTCACATAAGACGGGGGCCTTTGGGCATCGTATTATGCTTAGGGCCGTATAATTATCCGCTCAATGAGACTTTTTCGTTGCTGATACCCGCTATAATTATGGGCAATACCACTATTTTCAAGCCGGCCAAACTCGGGGTGTTACTCATAGGTCCTTTGCTTGAGGCATTTGCTACGAGTTTTCCAAAAGGTGTGGTCAATGTACTTTTTGGACGTGGTCGAGCGGTCGCCTCCCCAATTATGAAATCCGGACATATTGATGTACTTGCCCTCATTGGCCATAGTTCATCGGCTATAGCCTTACAAGATTTGCACCCCAATAAAAATCGTTTGCGTTTGGTCCTTGGACTGGAAGCTAAAAACCCTGGAATCATTTTACCCAGTGCCGATCTGCAAAATGCGGTCTCGGAGTGTATTTCAGGCACGCTTTCTTTTAACGGTCAGCGTTGTACGGCCCTGAAAATATTGTATGTGCACAAAGCCATCAAGGATCAGTTTTTATCTGCTTTTACCGCAGCTGTTGATGCCCTTGAGCTTGGTATGCCATGGGAAAATACATTGCTTACCCCATTGCCTGAATCGCATAAGCCAGATTATATTCAATCACTTATTGATGATGCCCTTGAAAAAGGCGCCAAGATCATCAACAAGCGGGGGGGAGAGCGCAGCAGTAATTTTATATTCCCAGCGGTATTGTATCCAGTGACCAAAGAGATGAAGATCTATCACGAGGAACAATTTGGACCCGTGATTCCAGTGCGAGATTTTGAAGACATACAATTGCCCTTAGAAGACATGGCCCAAAGTAATTATGGACAACAAGTCAGCGTATTTGGAACAGAGGCTCAAGAATTAGCCCCCTTAATCGATTATTTGGTCAATTTAGTTTGTCGTGTTAATCTAAATAGTGCGTGTCAACGCGGACCTGACACTTATCCATTTACGGGCCGAAAAGATTCTGCGGTAAGTACACTGAGTGTTCATGATGCGCTGCGGTCCTTCTCAATCCGTACGTTTTTAGCAGCAAAGGACAATGCAATGAACAAAGGCATTATCAATGATATGTTGCGTGAGCGACAAAGTAATTTTGTAACGACGGATTACATTCTTTAAAATAAATTCTCAAGATTTACCATTCATAATGACACAATCTGTATTGTGCTTTGGCGATTCAAATACTTGGGGTTATAATCCAAAAGACGGTTCGCGCTACCCTTTTCACATGAGATGGACAGGGGTATTACAACAAAAATTGGGGCAAGGCTTCAGAGTAATTGAAGAAGGACTCAATGGTCGGACAACAACAATTAATGAAGAGGAGCGACCCATGCGCAGCGCCACCGATATTTTGCCGGTGCTCATTGAAAGCCATCGCCCTTTAGATTTTGTTGTACTCATGCTCGGTACCAATGATTTAAAAACACATTTTGATCGCTCTTCTGAGCAAATCGCAAATGATCTCTCTCGTTTATGTGCGATAATTAAACAACACCCGATGCTTATGGATCATCCACCCAAGCTTATTTTAGCAGAACCCACTGGCGCAGATCTGAGCAGTAAGGCATTGCCAGAATGGTTTCAGCATACAGAAGCCAAATGGAAGGGTTTGATTGATTTAATGCCTGAAATAGCTCAAGAGCATCAGGCACTTTATGTGGCGACTCATAAGTTTATTGAACTCAATTTTGTGGATAGTTTACACTGGTCCCCTGAGCAACACACATTATTTGCTCAAGAGGTTTTTGCGCAGGTTATAGCCTCTATTTGAAACAAAAAAAGCCCGCTGTATTCAGCGGGCTTTTGCTCCCATAATTTCATCAATAGCGGGACCCTTAGTCATATTTGTTAAAACGATTTACCACCAACCTTTAACGTTGTATACTACGTTTTGAGGTTGATTGTTGGCATAAGCTAAAGCAATTTCTTTGGTGGTAGACAATCTGTTCTTTTCGATTTCGGTAATGCTTTCTAGTTGCTTGTTCAGCATGGCCCACTCTTTATTATTGGTGTCCTTAATACCAGCACGAATACTTTTGGAAAGGGTTTTAACCTTAGAAAAACAAGCTGATTCAGGTTCGATTTGATTCAGCAGATTAGTGGCCTCAACTGCCGCTTCATAATTTTGACCTGCATTCCAAGCATTCGTAGCTTGATTTAGGAGCATATCACAATCTCGATCGATCATTTGTTGATAAACATCTCCGATACGGTCTTGTGCTTTATTGAAGCATTCTTTTGAAACTACAGGCACAGAGGAAAGCGCATAAAGAGCTTCGTCAAACTTATTTTGAGCAGCCAAATTATTGGCTTCTTTAATAATAAAGTCACAACCGTCATTGTAATATTCTAAGATTCGTTCTTTAGCGGTATCAATGAGTTTAGCTAAATCCTTGTTACTGCTGCTGATGTTGCGGAGTGCAGAAACGTAGGCTTTGGTTTCCGTACTCCCTACACCTTTGGCCATAACCGCAGCACTTCCGTATTTTACACCATTAATGCCATCGCCTATATAAAAGGCGACCTCGAGATTAAGTGCGACTTTTGGGGGCGCTCCCGCAACGACATCCTTAGAAAGGACAGAGATATTCGGCACCATAATGAACTGACTTGAAAAACCTGCCGAACCAGCGATCCCCTGTTTAGTTAGGATTTGAGCCATCTTGCTACGGAGGTTATTCTTTGCAATTTCAGGCAGATCTTCTATTTGATCTGTTACATAAGGCACTATGGCAATGCGGCCCAGATCGTCTGTTTTATCCATTTTGTTTTGCGCCAAAACCTCTACCATTGAACCGCATAGGGTCAATAGTGCGAGCGCGATTATGGAGATATAAGATTTAATTTTCATAAGACAAGTATTTATTTACTACCCAAAAATATGGTAGCCTCACCGAGTCCGCGAGTGGTTAATTTGTTTTCGATATTAAAAGGAGCGCCGCGTAAATAACGGCTCAGCTCATTGGCAAATCGTCTTGTATCCATGGCGCGTTGTTGACCGTTACGCTCATAATAAAGAGGGATACGGACTTGTTCGAAAATGAGCATATTTTCGGTAGAGTTTTGTATCTGAAAGCGACCATTTACGGTGTTTTCAGCCATCCAATCTTCTATTAAAATACCGAGCTCTTCTTCGTCAGGGCCATAATAGGATTCTAAATCACCATCCCAGTCAGCCCATCGCTTCACGGAAATAAACAGGAAGTTCGACAGAAAACGAAGGTGCTCCGGTACCTGCTGCTGTGGCAATTTGCTTATTCGTGTAAGCATCTAGCCCTTGGAGGTTAAAAGTAATAGAGCGGTTTGGGCCTACTTTATTGATGGTCCAAGTCAATTGTAAAATGATATCTGCTTTCGCTTGAGCAAGTAATTCATCTACAGGGCTAACCGCTACTTCAGCACCACCACCTTTCGAACTACGCATATTGTCCAGCGCACTGACTTGGTTAATTGACTTGATCTCAGACTCCATATTTTTTAGAGGGAAGCCTCTCTCGGCCATGAGTCCATTTAACTTACTTACAACTAAAAGAAGATCTGAGTTTTCTTGAAAAGCGCGCTTGTAATCGGGTATGGTTTCGGTTATACCTTGATTGTCAAACTCAAGGGTATAACCATTAATATGACACCAATTATTGCTAGGCACAACCATTAAGGTTGGCTTTTTGGCTTGTCCAAATGCCAGTGCGGTGCATAAAAGCATTACTGGTAGGATTGTTATTGATTTTAAAAACTTCATAAGTTCTGTATTTATTGAATAATGTTATCGCGACGCATTTGATCTTTGAGGCCCATCATATCCACTTCGATGACGATTTCAAAGGCTAAATTGTCTTTATTTTTTTTGTTGATTTTAAGTTTTTGACGAATCCAGTTTTCTTCTGGGAGGCCAGCATATTTTTCGAAAGCGCCACCTTCAGCAAAAAAACGATAGAAATATTGCTCTTCGTTTCTTCGGGTATTTGGATTGGAAATTATCGGACGCACGTCACAATAGTTCGCGCCTCCGCGTATTCCTTTAAATAAGATATCGTCTACAGCACGACGGCGTGCATTCAGGACAGCCTCTTTTTCTGTGTTTCCGGTGCCCCAGGCTTTTACGGTTTGAATACCGTTTCCGTCCGAGGAAACACATTCGGTTTCATAGTCATAAAATCCGGATACGGTCTGTATTTTGGACTTACATGAGGTCGCACTGACCACAAAAAGACTCAGGACAAATAGTTTAAATACTGCGTTCATGATTAGGGTTTTATTAGAAACCAGACGAGAGGCCTTTAATGACTCCAGCTGCTTCTAGGGTTTTACGTAAAGAGGCCACGTCAATAGAGACGATGACCCCTATTTTATATTCTTTTTTACCAACTTTTAATCGGTCTTCGGGCGCCACAGCACCATTAGTGGTTAAGGTGACAAACTTTTGAAAGTCCCCCGTATCCGAGAAGAAGTCCTCAAAGAATTCTCTGTTTTTTTCTTGGGCATTTGGGTGTCGCGCTAGTGGCGGTTGACTTACACAACCGACTTCGTTTTGAGGAATTCCTCTAAAAATGACCCCGTGAACTGCATTTTTACTCGCTTGGGTTATGGCGACATTTTTGTTTTTTGAGAATGTAAATATTTTAATGATATAACTGCCATCAGAAGACACATTGACGCATTCAATTTCATAGCGCCAGTTTTTCATATCCTTGTCGGCTTGCTTTTTGGCACGTCTTTGGCCAAAGGCCGGTGATACTGCGAGCATGGCTAAGGCCACAATAAATAAGTGTAAAAGATTTCTTTTCATGATAATGGTTATTTAATTTGTCTTATAAGCATGCCGGGGGCAAGTTTTTTTGCACTACCCTTAAAGGTAGTATAATTTATCTCATTATTTGGATCTACTTCATCCGCTAGGTAAGCATTATCCCAAACATCATCCACCTTTATGGTCCCGACCTTGTCATAGTAAGTAGTGCCGTCTTCATCAAGGATTTGCTCAAGAACCTCAAATTTATCCCCCTTTTCGACGTCTTCTTTTGTGCCAATTTGAGCGGCAATAGGATCAGTATTGAGTAATGGTGTTTTTACACGGAATTCCTCAAAGGTTCTTTGCAACTTACCAATATTTTTATCCACGGCCCGTGTTGTGGCAATTTCGATGAGCTGGTTGTCTGACTTTGAGGTGAAAATTGTGGATTGTAGGTTATTTCTGGAAACTTCGCTACCTACGTATTCTAGTTTGAACAGGTCACTGCGATCAAAAAGTTCTTTTCGTTTAGAATCGGAGTCCGAGGCGTCGTTCCACAAGTAGGTATAAAATTCGTTGGCCACATCATCGTTCCAAACCAATCGATACAAGTAACTGGTGGTTCTAACAAAATACCCTTTACCCACCACATCTGAGGCAACACGTAAACCTGTGGCTATATTAGCGACATCATCGTATCCAGCGACACTGGCCACAGTACTGATGACATCGAGTAAACCACCCCGCTTTTTGGCTTGTTCTTCTTTATTGGTGTACTTATAATCATAAACAATCACAAAAGTATTGCCCAGGAGTTCTCGCCCCGCATCGGCGAGCATGGCCTTACCCCGCACAGAAGATTGAGCGACTTTAACGTCGATTTCGGAGGCGTTGTATTGTCCGCGTTCAGCGATTAGGTCCATGTTGAAATTACCATTTGCATCTCTGTTGAACCATTTAGCCACCAAATCTCGTGCCACACCTTTATTGTTGAGGTATTCCTCGATTAATTTAGTCTGATCTTTCTCTCCGCTCATGCCGTGGGCCGGAATTAAATAGGGGCCAATATTATGATCATTAAATTTTTCAGACAGCACCGCGTTACCAAAAGCATCTTTAATCACACGGTAACGCTCTCTTCGGTTGTCGTCAAGCATCATGGTGTACAATGAGCTGCGGCGATATTTTAGTTTTCCAGCCACTGCCGCATCCATTTTCTGGATTTTTTCTCTACGCTCTGCAGTGTTTACCGTATTCACGGCGGCCGTAACTGAGGCGCTTCCCTCAGTTCCTGCAACTTTTTTTGCGCGAAGACTCAATTGATAAGCGCGCTCTCTTAAGTTCAGACTCTTGAAATATTCCGACTCTTCAAGGTTTTCAACCGAGGCAAGTTCTGCCGCAATCTGCGCTGAATCTTGATCAGGTACCGCTGCGCTGCTGCTTGATGTGCCGCCAATGGCTGAGGCAATAGCTGATGAAGAAACTGATCCTGTGGGGATCGCGGGTAAGGCGCTGCTAAGCTCACTTAGGCTGCCATCGCGATAAAATGAAAATGACTCATTTATTCTGTAAGTATGGCTTGTCTCACTGCTCATTTGAGAAGAAAATGAGGCCGATGTGCTCGCGCTTTGCATTCGGGATAATGTGGCCTGTTTAAGGCCATCAAAATCTTCATAATTATTAAACTCTTGTAAAGTGTTACTCGTGGTACCTGACATATTGGACTTGGTGACCATGAATGATTTCTCAAAATTTGAGGCGTCGTAATATTCAGCGATCTCCATATTTCCATAACTAGTACTGTAGTCATAACTTACAACGTAAAAATTTCTTCCGTTTGCGTTAACAAGTGAGGCTCCTGCTCCTTCTGGTATGCGGCGCTCACGGATTAATAGGTCCATGTCAGGATTTTTAAAGGCAGCTTTAACTTCATCGGTCATTTCCGTACGTGACCCTCCCATAAGATCCATTTCCGTATATCCGTCCCTACCGTCAAAAATGGTTTTGGTGTTCATGTTTTCCATCTTCATGACCGTAGCAATGCGCCCTAGATTATCTCGGAAGTTGGCCATGGTTGAGTGGGTTGTCATAGAAGAAGATTGGCCAGAGAATTCACTATTGATTTGACTCGAAGTGGCATCGATACGGGTGATGCTACTGAGCATGGGCGTTATATTTCCTGGATCGATAAACGCCAGGTGCTTCGCGTAGATTTCAGCAACACTGAGATCAGAAGGGTTTTTAGTGGCTCCATCAAGTTCGTTTAAACTGATGCTCTGGCCCAAGGCACTTGCTATGAATACCAGAAAGAAACAAAGGGTAATGGAAAATGGATGTTTAGTAAAAATTTTCATTGATGTGAAATTTGGCTGATTAGAATTGTACAATTGGTTAAGGTTAGAGTAATGATTGTCTAAAATAAGTATGACAACTTAAAATGGAGTCGTTTCTGAGGCACAAAGTCACGAGGAACATAGTTTTTGTCACCAACGACGTCATGGGACAATCAAACAGATGATGAATTAATCTGGTTTGCCTTGTTCATCCAAAGCAAAACTCTGCTATTTCTCTGGAGTTTCGATTATAATTGAACTAAATTTCGAAAATCATCCGGATGATTGCAAAAAAAATAGTGGAAAATAGTGGATCCACTATT
>RFXU01000470.1 GCA_009921505.1 Flavobacteriaceae bacterium | reverse complement strand
CTGTAATCTGTGTGTAAATGTTTGTCCCGTGCAAGACTGCATCACAATGAGAGAGCTTCCACTTGGGGAGATTGACCCAAGGACAGGCGATCCAGTGGGCGAATATCGCAACTGGAGCAATCATCCGAATAACACCGCCACATGTGGTTAGTGTAAGTGACCAGTCACACAAAAAAATATGAGGGGCATTTTGCAATGCTCCTCTTTTCGATTTTGATCGCTGGATCCAATTCATTGGGGAAATTAATAGCAAATGACATTTCCCCAGGGGCACTCACCGCGGCACGATTTATGATTGGAGCCTGGGTTTTAGGTGGGCTGCTTATAATTACTGGGAAATTTTGTAGCGAACACTATCGCCGACCGTTAAGATATTTACCCTTGGTGGCATCATATGCAGCGTTTTTTGTGTTGATGTTTTACGCACTTAAAACAACTTCGCCGATTTCGACATCGGCTCTGTTCACGTTAATGCCGTTGTTTTCAGCAATATTGGCGTGGATATTTCTCGGCCATGCAAGTGACAAAAATGTTTGGATGGCCCTGACAGTTGGAGCAGCAGGCGCGCTTTGGATCGTGTTTCAGGGTTCGCTAAATCGATTATTGGGATTACAACTGGTTCAGGGGGATATATTATTTTTTATCGGGCTTTTGGCTTATTCTTTCTACGCAGTCTTGATCCCAAAGTTAACGCGCGGCGAACCTGTTTATGCAATTACATTTGCCGTCCTACTGGGTGGTGCAATGGTCCTGTCATTGATGTTTTGGCAAGATATTGTATCGACAAATTGGATGGATCTACCGATGCGGGTCTTTTTGGTATTGATATATTTGGCGATCTTTGCGGGGATTTGTTCAATGTGGTTATTGACCTATGCATCGGGATATTTACCTCCAGCCCATGTAACGGCTTATACATATCTAACGCCTTTTTGGGTGATTGTTATGGAGCCTTTTACTGGGCGCGCTATGCCGAGTAGTGTCGCGATTATCGGTGTGGTTCCAATAACTTTTGCATTAGTTTTCTTGCTTAATA
>RFXU01000469.1 GCA_009921505.1 Flavobacteriaceae bacterium | reverse complement strand
GATAGCAATCATTTGTAAATACTTAGGGGGCATTCCAAAGGATGCGGCATTTTCTACCCCCATTGTCTTGGTTTTTGATATTGCCTTAAGAATCTCCCCATCGAGCTCAATCTTTTTTGGAATCTCATCAAGCTCATAGCCGCCATCGGCTTTTGCAACCACGATTTTTTGGACACTGGGGAGATCATTTTTGATCAACACAATCCATGTATCCGTTAACAATGTGCTATTTCGATACAGACCCCACCGCCCCCAGTAGGTATCTTTATCAATAAAGTACGAATCTTCCTCATAAACCTTTAAATCACTTCCGCTGTATTGATAATGTGAGACCGCATTCTCATAGAGATCGGCTACAAAGAAATGAATTCGCTCATCCTGAGAGATCTCAATTTGCATCAAATTAGGTAGCATTGCCTCATAAGCCTTTAGATCCAACATGCACTGCGCAACGCGTGTTTCCGGATTGGGGTGGGTTGCGCCATGCATAAAATCAGACTCTTTGGCTTTTGTGCCATCGGGTAGGTATTCATCGGCAAGCCGCTTAATCGCTGCAAAAAGAGCAATTGAACGGTTCGATAACCCATATTTACTAATCCAATACTTCTCAATTTCGAGAGTGGTCTGAGATAACTGCTTAAGCAGCGACTCGTCTTTTTTGAAGTGCGCGCTGTAGTTATAAAAAACTTGATTTAGACGCTCCTCCGCACCACTCTCCGTGGGAACTTTTGCGTGCCAAAAGTCATTGAAATCTTGGTAGTTCGCTCGGGAACAATACGGTAAAAATGCAACCACATTGAAAAGCGCCTGACACATATGGTCAGCACCCGTTTTACCGCCTAGAACGGCATCAAAGAGACCCACGCATTATTCCTTGATCACTAAAGATACATGAATGGCTTTAAGCCATTCCTGAATTTTTCTTTAGTCGCATTAATTCCTCAGCTTGTTCTTTTCGACGCTGTATCTTACGATTGCGCTCATCAATTTCATAGTTGTAGAGGAGGCGCTCGTACAAGCGCTTACGCAACAACTCGGAGAGCAAGGCA
>RFXU01000468.1 GCA_009921505.1 Flavobacteriaceae bacterium | reverse complement strand
AGACAGTATCGCAGAGTTGTGCCGCCGAGAGGGTATCGCCCAGAGCCTGTATTATAGCTGGTCCAAGGAGTTTCTCGAGGCGGGAAAGAAGCATTCAAGGTAGAGGCATCATCAAACCAGTGTCTAATGGCATCATTTTTCACAAATAGACCAACTAAAATCTATTGATTAGGATCGATTTGTTTTTTGTGTCTAAGTTTATGAACAAAAAATTCCCACTATACTGACTTAAGCCAATGGAACATTTACTCACTTGGGTGAGTTTGTCAGCGCCAATATGGAAGATGCTGTAACCATATGGCTCCATAATGGAAGCGAGTTCGTTCAATTTTTTTCCTGATGTTTCAATTATACACGAGTTATTATTTGAAGCTTCCACAAGATTGCTGGCACCCTTTATCACTTCAACTTCAAAGCCTTCTGTATCGATCAAAAAGAGTGTTGGAAATTCCATAAAGGTGAAGTCACTTAGAGTAAAAACTTGAGTGACTTGACTCATGCTCTTTGGCTTCTTTGTATTTTCGGGTAGTAGCGTCGCTCCAGAAAAAGCGCCATAAATTTTTGTTAGAAATGTATTTTGTCCTACAGCTCCATGGATAAGCCGAGATTGTGAGCAGAGTTTGTTTTCAGATATATTATCACGAAGCATTTGGAAGTTTGCATCGATCGGTTCAAAGGCCGTAATGTTCATGCCATGCTTGCCAGCAAGGCAAGCGTAATAACCATAATGTGCGCCTATGTTTACAAAATTTTTCGTAAATGCACTTGCCCCAACAACGATCTGTCTTGTGAGTGGCTCCCAATCATCGCGGAACTGGCTCTGTATTCCCTTGTATAAGAAACCATCTTTTGTCATTTTAAAATCTTTCTTGAGCCGCCTTTTTTCAATTCGGCGCTCATTCCAGACTTCTATTTTTTCCAAAAAAAGAGACATAAACCACTCCCAAATAGAGTTTCAGGTTCTTTGTTAAAAACCATTGGTTTTGATAGCTTATGCCGCACTTACGCCTTCATAAGCTAAAATTTTTGTTCACATTATTCACAAGGGTA
>RFXU01000467.1 GCA_009921505.1 Flavobacteriaceae bacterium | reverse complement strand
AGGGGCTGGCTTATGGACATTATAGCAATTCGGACATGATCGGATATTAGTTTCTACTGGATCAGATTTTGCGGATCGTTTTTTCTTCTTACGATCCGACAAACTCCAATCTCTTTGATCTTCTGCAAGTCCATGCCGTAGACAGTTGCCAGCATGGTCAATAACAATCGCAAATTCTTTACCTTCAAATGGTCTTAATACTCTTCCAATCTGTTGCAAGTGCATGCTCAGCGATTGGGTAGGACGCAATAAAATAGCTGTCTGAACTCTTGGCACGTCAAAACCTTCTGATATAATTTCACATGCAATTAAGATGCGGAATTTTGCAGAGGTAAAATCTTTGACTATCTGTTTTCTTTCGTTTTTATCAAGTTTTCCATGTAGGATTTTACAGGATATACCAGAGTTTTCAAACTGTTCTCGAACATGGTCGCAATGCTTAATTGACACGCAAAACGCAATCGCTTGTGTGTCGTTTGCCAGTTGCTTGTAATGCTTTACCGCATCTCCTATTATTTGGGGTTTATCGACGGCATTTGCAAGATCGTGTTTGTTGTAATCGCCTGCCGTTGTTTTAACTGATTCAAGAGTGTATTTTATTGGTGGCGCGTAATATTTAACAGGCGATAAAAACCCGTTTTCCATTAAATACTCGACTGATACACCTATGATTAGATCATCATAAACGCTACCTAGTCCTTTGCCGTCTAAGCGTTCAGGGGTTGCGGTAACTCCCAATAATCTAGTTTTTGGAAAGTTATCATAGATTTTTTGATATGTTGCGCTTGTCGAGTGGTGGCACTCGTCTGTTATAATTATGTTTGGCGGTCTAGTTTTATCCATTCGCTTAACGACGGATTGCACCGAACAGACTTGAACCGTTTTGTAATAGTCTGGTAAATAGCCAGCGCATATTATTCCATGGCCGCATCCGATTCGTTTGAGTGATTCGCTGATTTGGTCAATAAGCTCTGCTCGGTGCGCCATGATCCAGACTATGTTTCCTTTTTCGTTTGCATTCTTCGCAATATAAGAAAATGAAACGGTCTT
>RFXU01000466.1 GCA_009921505.1 Flavobacteriaceae bacterium | reverse complement strand
GCATACCACCAAGCAACGAATCAACAAGTATAGTCCAGTCAAGATTTTCCAAAAGAATTTTGAGTGGTTTCTCGCTGACGGTACGCCGTTTGAGGATAATATGCTGGTTGGGGGTTGACACGGTGTCTTCCCTGTGGTAGAATGGTTTGAGGTTTGATTTACACACTTAGGAGTTCCAAAATGGACATTGTTTTGACTTGCGGTTTGATTGTGGTTGGTATAGTTGGTATCTTTGCTCTGGCAGCAGGCTTCTATGGTCGTCCTGCTACACTGTGTGAGGCTAAGGTTGGAGAAGTTTATAACTTCGAATATATGCAGCCTTTGCATGGTAAGCCTAAGCGAGTGTTGGCTCGTGTTATTGAGCCTGTTACAAAGTTAGATGATAGATGGATCAGTATTACAAACCGACGCAGCAGTTATCGTCGTAATGATCCTAAGTTTCAGCGTACCAATCATTTGGTAACGTGCCAAACCAAGGATGGTCAAGTCCGACAGTTTTACTGTGAACGTGCGGTAAATTGTCGAAAGCCACTGCTTGGCTCTCTGGTTGCATAACTCTCTCCGTGGTGGTGTGTAGGAAGCCCCGTCACTCAGCAATGGGTGGCGGGGTTTTCTTTTATACCCCCCGATGGTGGTATGGGCGCCCGCTCAATTAAATTCTAAATAAAACTATTGACAAATATAAAATTAGTCGATAAAATAGTAGAAGATTAAAAGCCACCAACTAACTTGGAGTTAAAATGTTAGCGACCACCACGACACCTGAAATGGAATTTTCTGTGGACGATTTGGAGCAGGCTCATAGTGCTATCAATAATGAGACAAAACAATCTGCATATTGCCCGACCAAAAATATGGTGACATATAAACTTTCTAAAATGAAGCGACAAGAACGGGGTGTGACCATAGAACATATGATTTGCAATAAACTTTTGGCTATGGGATATGATGCAGAAGTGACCAATGTTACCAGCCCTTGTGATATTATTGTTTATGACAATGGTAGGAAAATTAGGTGTGAAGTAAAATCGTCATGCTTGACCAATACTA
>RFXU01000465.1 GCA_009921505.1 Flavobacteriaceae bacterium | reverse complement strand
GCAACCCTTGGATCACAATTTCGCGATACGTAACTTCATAGGCCGTGTAGAACTCCATCTTCGTTAGCATTGGCGCAAACATGATATTTGCAATGAATGCTCCATACAAAGTCGTTAAAAGTGCAACCGCCATCGCAGGACCAATTGCTTTGGGATCCGCCATATTTCCAAGCATTAAAACAAGGCCAATTAAAGTGCCGATCATGCCCATCGCAGGGGCTAAATCAATCCAAGCCTTAATGACGCCTTGAATGGCTTCATGCCTAGTTTTCATGGCATCTATTTCAGCTTCAAGAACCTTGGTTAGTTTTTTCTCATCAGCACCGTCGACGAGCATCTGAAGACCTTTCTCAAAGAATTTGTCTGGTACATCCTGACCCTCAAGAGCCATCATGCCATCTTTCCTAGCAACTGCCGCCAATTCAGCTAACTTAGCAATCATCTCGTCTTGTTTCTTGATAGGGGGTAAAAATACTTTTGCCATCGCCGCAAAACTGCCCAAAAATACGGGCATTGGAGCAGTATACATCACAGTAAAAAAAGTGCCGCCGAACACGGTTAAAATAGACGGCAGATTGTAAAATGGGCCAATACCACCGCCAGCAATCAGAACACGGGTCATAGGGTTTCCTTTTCGCTTTTTAATACGTATACGTATTATTAGTATGCGTGTAAACTCTTTTCTTCTTGGCCCTTCCCAGCTAAACTGTGGCGAACGGAGGCGATGATGCACGATATCCATAAAATGCCCGGCCATCTGGCCCGGCGCCTGCACCAGATCTCGGTTGCGATCTTTGCCGAACATATGCGCCGCGCCGGGTTTGATCTGACCCCGGTGCAATTTGCAGCTCTATCCGCAGCGGCCGCAACGCCCGGCGTGGATCAGGCGCAATTGGCACGCCAAATTGCCTATGACCCAGTCACAATGAGCGGTGTGATAGACCGATTGTGCAAAAAAGGGTTGATCAGCCGAAATATCAGCCCAACCGACCGCCGCGCCCGGGTGATTGCCTTGACAGAGGCAGTTTTTATGCATGACATAGTGGTTGA
>RFXU01000464.1 GCA_009921505.1 Flavobacteriaceae bacterium | reverse complement strand
TCGTAGCCTCTTTGCTTGGGATGAGAGTATCCTGCCTGCTCTGCGGCACGGCTTGCATTGCCGTGTAGGATGTACTGCTCAATAAATGTTTCTTGTTGCTCTGTAATCATTGGAAAAAGTCTTTCATTCTGCGTCGGGTTGCGTCATCAAGAACACCCTTGTAGTGGTTAAACTCATATAACTCAGCACCTTTATCTTTCCCCTTTAGGTAATCAAGGATTCGGGCATCACTGCCTTTATCCTCTGTCAGATGGGCAAAGAATAAGGTTCTCTGGTCTGACGGGCTTAAATCAAGCACTGATTTAGCCTTCATAAATCTTTCTGGAACCGTCAAATTTTCCCTCCCCAAAATATTTTGGAGCCTGTTTTTTGCGGTTTCAAAGGAATCATCCGTTAACTGGTACATTCCTTTAGCACTACTCTTAGGATTTTTAGCCATCGGGTTGTAGTCGCTTTCCATGCCTGCAACCTGATCTGCAAATCTCAACAGTTGTTGTGCATTTTGCCCAACCCTGTTTTCTACCCCCCTCAAAATTACGTCATCCAACCCAAAGTTAAATAACCCCGTTGGTTTCTGCTCCTCTTCTTTTAGCGGAGAAATAAAGTAATCTAGTAAACCCATATTAGTAAATGCTTATGAATGGTAAAAATACCCTGATGGTGAGTGGATAGGACATATTATATACAACAAACAAAAAAAGGGGGCGGGGGGGGTACTGTATGGGTGTACAGTGTGGCGAAAATACAACACTGGACGGATATACAGTAGTCGAGGTCGCCCTATTACCCCACGCGAAATAATATTTTTATTTGTGCGGAATAAAAACCCTACAAAGCCTGTGGTATCTACTATCACAAGTTACCGCAAAGCGCAAGCAGATTGTATTTATAGGGTTATTAAATACGCTGATGGTTCGGGGCGGTGTGTGAGTGTGTGGGTTGGATATGCCATAAACCTACCTTATACCCCTATAAAAACCTTTTGGGCAAACAGTAAAAATAATTCTTGATGAACCTACGATAGGCCTAGACCCAAGGCAGTCTGCGATT
>RFXU01000463.1 GCA_009921505.1 Flavobacteriaceae bacterium | reverse complement strand
TGTAAAAGCATTTTTAATGCCCTTGCCCCAGGAGTCGATGCTGCCCCGAGGACTGAGTTTGACTCACCTGTAACCTCTGCGGAATATGGTTGGTTACATTGTGGTGGTCCTGGTGCTGGACATTTTGTGAAGATGGTTCATAATGGCATTGAGTATGGTATAATGCAAGCATATGCAGAGGGATTCAACATTATCAAGAATGCTAACAATGGAGCACAATATGTCAGAGAAGGAGACGCAGAGGTTGCGCCAATGGCAGACCCAGAATCCTACTGCTATGATATTGATGTTGCTGAAGTTGCTGAGTTATGGCGTCGTGGCAGCGTTGTTGGTAGCTGGTTACTTGATCTTACTGCTGATGTGTTGCGCCGCAGCCCACAGCTTTCTGACTTCTCTGGAGGGGTATCCGACAGCGGTGAAGGTAGGTGGACGGTTAATGCTGCTGTGGATCTGGGGGTTCCCGCTCCTGTCATCACCACTGCTCTTTATGAAAGATTTAATTCACGCAATCTGGGCACTTTCGCTGCCAAGATTCTAAATGGTATGAGATATATGTTCGGAGGACACCACGTTAGATGATTACATCAACAACACCTTATAAACTTGCTGAGATTATTAGAGATACTTGGCCTGGTCTTTATAGACCTATTAATGTACAAAATAAAAATAATAAAGAAAATAAAACTTAAGAATATAGGTGATTTTTAATAAATAATTGTGATGATACCTATTGATATTATGAGATTTAAACTACCATCGCTTAGAAAAATCATGGCAAATTTCGCTGCTCGCGTTCAAAAAATCCTTCTTTCTCTTAGAGGTGCTAATGATGGTCTTTTAGTTGAAAATGCTGAACTAAAAGAAAGACTTGCTGCTGCTCTTGCAGATGATGCTGCAGATGATGCTGCCGTTGCTGCTGCTCAGGCAGAAGCTGTGGAAGCAAGAACTGCTGCAGATGCCGCAGTTGCAGAGGCAGCAAGACTTCAGGCACTTGTAGATGCCGATCTTGCAGAAGATGCTGCTCTTGAGGAAGTTCTTAGTGCTTTTGAAGAAACTCCTGCTGCTGAAGAAACTCCTGC
>RFXU01000462.1 GCA_009921505.1 Flavobacteriaceae bacterium | reverse complement strand
TCATGAAAGCCGAAATATCGATAATCTTCAATTTTCATGGGATACAAAATGCCGTCTAAATGATCGCACTCATGCTGAACCACCCGTGCATGAAAATCTTCAACCGTTCTGCTTATAGTGTTGCCATACTGATCAAAACCCTGGTAGTGAATTTTTTTAAACCGAGGGACTACCCCTCTTAAACCTGGAACTGAGAGACATCCCTCCCAACCGTTTTCAAGCTCATCAGAAAGCGGCTTAATCTCGGGATTAATTAAAACTGTAAATGGAACCGCTTCGGCATCCGGATATCGATCATTTTGATCAAACCCAAAGATCACTAATCGCTTGAATACCCCAATCTGGGGAGCAGCCAATCCGGCACCATCATTCGCTTTCATGGTTTCCATCATGTCATCGATGAGTGAAAAAAGCTCTGCATCATTAAAGTCAGTGATTGGCTCACTGACCTTCAGAAGGTCAGGATTACCCATTTTTAAAATGTTCCTAATAGCCATAGGCTTTTACTAACTGTTGCAAAATTGTGATTGTATTTTTAATCGTTTGCTTGGAGCTTTGATTGAGCATGGCCGATGAAATTCCCTTAGAACTCTCTCCTCTGCCGGCTGCATGATTCGCCACAGGGCATATGGCAACGTAACTTAATTCCAGTTCTCTTGCCAAGCATGCCTCAGGCATACCGGTCATCCCCACCACGCTAGCGCCGTCTTTTTCATAACGATCAATTTCTGCTGCCGTTTCTAACCTTGGTCCTTGAGTTGCCGCATACACCCCTAAAGGAGATACCCTTAAATTTAATTGGGTAATGGTTTTAATAATCAGCTCACGTAAACTCATGTCATAGGGGTGAGTAAAGTCGATATGTTTGACCGGGTTTTCTTTGCCGTCAAAAAAAGTATTGTTGCGGCCATGCGTGTAATCCAATATTTGGTGGGGCACCACAAAATCGCCCACTTTTATGTTATTTGGAATTGAGCCCACAGAGGCGATTGAAATAATAGACTTCGCGCCAACCTCATGCAGCGCCCAGATGTTCGCACGGTAATTGATATTATGTGGTGCTATGGAATGATTTGATCC
>RFXU01000461.1 GCA_009921505.1 Flavobacteriaceae bacterium | reverse complement strand
TGGGCAATCACGAGTAAATCCGTATCACTAACACCAATTGGTTTCCATGAAACCCCACGTTCTCGATCCTCTGGGGAGTCTTTGAGAATATTGGTCATTTGTAAGGCTTGACCAAAAGAAATCGCTAAGTATTCTCGTTGGGCAATGGCCTTGGAAAAATTAGGGGAGTGTAGTGCAAATACAGTAGTTAGCATTTCACCAACAACTCCAGCAACGACATAGCAGTACTTTTCAAATTCGGCTAAATTTTCCAGGCCGAGAGGATTTTGTCGGGTATGAAAATAGCTCATACCGTCAGACATTATTTGTATGCAACGAGCGACGGCTTGGCGCTGTTGCACATCGCAAGTTTCTAGTACGCGAAGTACCCGTGGGATATTTTGGATTAAATCTTTTTCACTTTGATTGTTGTGCCCTGATAAAGCAATGGCACACTGCTCAGTAAATTGCTTGGGATTTTGCTCACCTAGAACCGTTTTTACAAAGCTCGCGGATAGATCTTGTTTAGTTATTGCATCGATACCAGGCGCATCCTCAATTGTATCTACGATACGACAGAGTAAGTAGGTATTGCCAACTACTTTCTCAAGATTTGGGGGTAATAATGGAATGGTGAGCGCAAATGTTCTAGATACCGACTCCAGAATTGAGCGTTGATAAAGCTCATCGCTTATTAAAAAGCTGTCTCCAACCTGATTGGCATCAAATTTTGCTGACATACTGTAATTATGTCAAACTGCATTAAATTCGAACATTTATATTAATTTTGCGGCATTAAAAGCCCTATAATTCGGCAAATTTTGGGAGTTTTTGTTGTGTTAATTTGGTTTGTCATCATTTATTGGTTGTTAGCAATTGGCATAGGTCTCTGGGCTGCGATGCGTGTCAAAAATACAGCAGATTTTGCCGCCGCAGGCCATAGCCTGCCTTTGCCAGTTGTAACTGCTACTGTATTTGCGACCTGGTTTGGGTCGGAGACGATTTTAGGAATTCCTGCCACTTTCTTAAAAGAAGGTTTGGGGGGAATTGTTTCGGATCCGTTTGGATCCTCCATGTGCTTAATTTTGGTGGGTCTATTTTT
>RFXU01000047.1 GCA_009921505.1 Flavobacteriaceae bacterium | reverse complement strand
CCAAAATATTGGAGCATACGGCGTCGAGCTCAAAGATGTCTTTGATTCGTGTGTCGCCTTAAACCGCAGCACGGGCCAAAAGAAAGTTTTTAATCTTGATGATTGTCAATTTGGTTATCGAGAAAGTGTATTTAAAAACGCGCTAAAAAATCAGTTTGTTATCCTCAGCGTAAGGATGCGGCTCACCAAAAAACAACATCAATTAAAACTAGACTATGGCAGCATCTCAGAAGTGCTCGAGCAACAGGGCGTAAAAAAACCGAGCATTCGCCATGTTGCCCAAGCAGTAATCGCCATAAGACAATCGAAATTACCTGACCCAAAGGAGCTCGGCAATAGTGGTAGCTTTTTTAAAAACCCCATTGTTCCCGAAACGGAAGTTAATCGACTGCTTAGTCTATATCCCGATTTACCAAGTTACCCCGCCGAAAATGAATTAAAAAAAGTACCGGCAGGCTGGCTCATTCAGCGGGCTGGACTTAAAGGGTTTCGACAGGGGGATGCTGGGGTACACAAAAACCAAGCCCTTGTTTTGGTGAATTATGGCAAAGCCACGGGATTAGATATAAAAGAATTAGCACAATTTATTCAACAGAAGGTTTTAAAGGACTTCGGCATTACTTTAACGCCCGAAGTAAATATTATTTAGGCAATCATTCGCGCCGTAGGTTTCTCACGAGAAAACAAAAAAATCTATTCTATTTTACGGTCATTATTGTAATTTTGCTGCATGAAATTAGTACTGCTTACCATTGGACTTTTAATTTTTGCATTTGCCGGTATCGCCATAAAAATATGGGGCAAAAAAGACGGGAAATTTGCAGGAACCTGTGCTTCTCAAAGCCCATTTTTAAATAAAGACGGTGATTCCTGTAGCTTTTGTGGCAAAACACCGGATCAATTCTCAGAATGTAAAGGTACCGAGCAGGCCTAATGAACTGGTCTGGGAGCTTACTCTTGTGCGCTCTAGCCGCTTCCCTTATTCATGCATTTTTTATTTCGCGAATACGTCGCAGTATTAATGCTTCTGTAAATAATCCCGCCCCGGAACGTTTAAAGGGGGTATCAGTGATTGTCTGTGCCAAAAACGAAGCCGAGCATCTCGATGAATTAATCCCCAAAATTCTCAATCAAAGGCATCCAAATTTTGAACTCATATTGGTTAACGATCATTCGAGTGACCAGACCCAGCAAGTGATTGAACAATGGGCAAAAACAGATCATCGAGTGCGCCCTTTTACCCTTAAAGAAAAAGCAAAGACACTTGGAAAAAAAGCGGCCTTGAGTTTTGGGATAAGTCAAGCGGCCCATGATCTTTTGCTATTGACCGATGCAGATTGTACCCCGGCCTCTAGTGATTGGATTGAGCTTATGACTGCACCCCTTCTAACCGGTAAAGCCGTGGCCTTAGGTTATGGAGGATACAGAAAACAGTCAGGGCTTTTAAATTCTTTAATTCGATTTGAAACGACCTTAACGGCGGGCTTGTTTTTAGGCCAAGCCGTAGCCGGTTATCCGTATATGGGTGTTGGACGAAATTTAGCATATCGAAAAGAATTTTTTTACGCTCAGGGCGGATTTAAATCCCATGAACATGTTGCTTCGGGGGATGACGATTTGTTGGTTAATTATGGGGCCAATAAAGATAATACAGCAGTGGTCCTCGACCCAAAAGCTTTTACTTGGTCCCAACCTCAAACCACATGGGGCGGTCTTTTTAAACAAAAAAGACGGCATCAAAGTACCGCACATTTTTATCGAACACAGACTAAAATCACATTAAGTCTTTATTCTGGAAGTATCCTACTTTTTTATACATGCTTGCTTTTTCTAGGACTACTCCGGCCCGCAGAAATTTCTTTCTGCGGGGCCATAATTGCGCTGATTACCGCACGCGCCCTTTATTTGATCTGGCAACTGAAACCAATCTTTAAAAAGTTTCAATTGCGCGATTTATATCTCTGGATTCCGATACTCGAGCCCCTATTAATTTGCATGCAATTAATTATATTTGTTTGGAACCGCTTTTCAAAACCGAACCATTGGAACTAAGCCCAGAGGAAATTCTCCATATTATCGCCAAAGCAAAGTCTGGAGATCAAAAGGCCTATCGACAATTGCTGGATCATTGCTGGAATATGGTTTTTGGTTTTCAGCTCAAACGCGTCCATAACGAATCCGATGCGGAGGACATTACCATAGAGGCTTTTGCCAAAGCATTTGACAAAATCGATCAATTCGACACCAACTATAATTTTAGTTCTTGGGTGATTACCATTTCGAAAAACATCCAAATTGATCAATATCGCAGGCAGCGTAACTCAATTGTCGTTGCCCCGCTTGAAGACCAAGAAGATCATGGCAATGAAGTTCCAGATGATAGCCTTACCACTGAGGATGCCTTGATTCAAGAGCAGAATTTAATACAGCTCCAAACCCTTATGAAAATGCTTAAACCCATGTACCGTGAGGTTTTACAACTGCGTTATTTCCAAGAAATGCCCTATCGCGATATGGCGGAACAACTCGGAGAACCGTTAACAAACATAAAAGTACGCCTGCTTCGCGCGAAAAAGCTCATGGCTGAACTGATCGAGCAAAATCGTCAGTTATGATGAGCTGGTTTAAAAAATTAGGGCCGGGCATCATGTTTGCAGGCGCGGCCATCGGTGTTTCTCATTTGGTTCAATCCACTCGAGCCGGCGCTGATTTTGGTTTTGGCCTAATTTGGGCGTTGCTACTGATCAACCTTATAAAATATCCGTTTTTCGCTTTCGGGGTTCATTACACCAGTCGTACAGGTCAAGATTTACTCACAGCCTTTAATAAAATGGGGCGTTGGGTACTGGTGATTTATTTCATGCTCACCCTATGCACTATGTTTACCTTTCAAACAGCCGTTACCATTGTCACAGCGGGTATTGCAACTTCTTTGACCGGAATAGGCACGCCAGTCGTTTGGGCGGGTTTAATCCTATTAGCCTGTTTTTTAATCCTCATTCGCGGGCGATTTTCGATCTTGGATCAAGTGATGAAATATGTCGTTTTGGCCTTAACCTTGACCACTGTTCTGGCATTAATTTTTGCTTGGTTTAATACTGAATCCAGTCCAAGTTGGCAACAAGTCATTCCAAATTCAACTTTGGGTATTTCATTTTTAATCGCCTTTATGGGATGGATGCCAGCGCCGTTAGACCTGGCTATTTGGCAATCGCTATGGGCCGTTGAAAAAAAACAACTCAATCCTGAACTTGGAGAACGTCAAGTGAAATGGGATTTTAATATCGGATACGCCACAACGATCATTATCGGATTGAGCTTTATTTTATTGGGCGGGTTAGTCATGTACGGACAAGGTCAAGAATTTTCAAACAGTGGCGCCATCTTTGCCAATCAACTCATAAATATGTACACCGAAAACCTAGGTCAGTGGTCTAAAGTATTTATCGGCATTGCCGCTTTTACCACTATGTTCAGCACCTCCTTGAGCACTTTAGATGGTTCGCCACGGGTCATGGCCAAAACATCGAGCTTGCTTTTTGCTCCCGGATATCAAATAAACTATTTGACTTGGTTAGTCATTTTAGTCATCGGGAGTGTACTGATTTATTTAGGCCTTACCGATCAAATGGGAACCTTAATTACAGTTGGAACGGTCTTGTCATTTATCTCCGCCCCTTTTTATGCCATAATTATTTATCGCGTGGTTACGGGATCAAGTTTGCCTAAAGAGCATCATCCAGGCCTGTGGGTGAAAATCTTGAGCCTTTTGGCCATAGCCTTACTCATCGGATTTAGTCTTTGGTATTTAACTACGCTTTAAGGCTTTTAAAGGCAAAATCAACCCGTGCTAAAGTCAGAATGTTTTATCTTTGCGCGAGTCATTAATTGGACCTGAATTATGAGCGAGATTGAGACCCCAATAACCAAACCGGCACCCAAACCTAAATGGCTTCGGGTTAAATTACCAACGGGTAAAAAATATACCGAATTACGCGGCTTGGTTGATCAATACAAGCTGCATACCATTTGTACCTCGGGAAGTTGCCCCAATATGGGCGAGTGCTGGACTGAAGGTACAGCGACATTTATGATTTTGGGGAATATCTGTACGCGCTCCTGCGGATTTTGTGGCGTAAAAACTGGACGTCCTCAAGACGTAGATTGGGATGAACCTGAAAAAGTCGCCCGTTCCATTAAACTCATGAACATTAAGCATGCGGTGATCACCTCTGTAGATCGTGATGATTTAAAGGATATGGGTTCCATTATGTGGGCAGAGACAATCAAAGCCATCCGCCGAATGAATCCTGAGACTACCTTAGAGACGTTAATTCCAGATTTTCAAGGCGAAACAAAACCCCTTGACCGAATTGTAAAAGTAGCTCCTGAGGTGGTTTCTCACAATATGGAAACGGTCAGAAGACTTACCCGTGAAGTTAGAATCCAAGCGCAATATGATCGTAGCCTCAGTGTTTTGGCCTACTTGAAAGACCAAGGGATTAATCGAACCAAAAGTGGAATCATGTTAGGCCTTGGAGAGCGTGAAGAAGAAGTCATACAAACCATGACAGATTTGCGTCAGGCCAATGTTGATGTTGTGACCCTAGGACAATATCTTCAACCCTCAAAAAAACATCTTCCGGTAAAAGAATTCATTACCCCAGATCAGTTTAAAAAGTACGAAACAATTGGTTTAGAAATGGGATTCCGCCATGTAGAAAGTGGTGCACTTGTGCGTTCCTCTTACAAGGCGCAAAAACACATTCTTTAAGTCCTTAACCAAAGGGAAAAACCATACAATAGCGCGTTTCGGGCTCATACCTTTTTACGGGTCTATTCTGGGCACCCATGATGTCATTGGTCTAGAATAATGCAAAAGCCAATTTAATTCGTCTCAAATTAATTATATTTATTCACGAAGTAGATTCATAGAATGCGATACACCTCGTTTATACTGCGGTCCATCATTGTGATGTTCTTCCTGCTCATCACGCTCACCGTGCACTCCTCACCTCAGAGTAACGGGCAAGTCATGGACCAGTATAGTCAACTACACGAACAAGGCATTTTACTGTTAGACCAGAACAATTATCCAGAAGCCTTACTGACCTTGAATCAAGCGGTTCAAGAAGCCACCCAAGCCCAAGATGATGTCGCGCGAGCCACAATTTTATTAAGCCTCGCACGATTGCATTACAACATTCACAATTTCGATCACGCTGCCCTTCAAGTACACAATGCAATTGAATTACTGCGCAATGAAAGCGCTCCTGAACTCATCGCACAAGCGCAAACATGGCTCGGGTTGATCTACACTGAAAATGGCAAATGGGAAGAGGCCGAGATTTTTCTCCACTTAGCAGATCAGTATTACTCGAATAATGGTATTTCTGATGCGCGGGCCCATGTTCTTTTAGGTTACGGGGCATTGTCGATAAAGCAAAAACAATTTGGTGAGGCGATCAATTATTTGGAGGCTGCTAAAATCTCATTAAATAACCAGCAAAATTTAAAAGAGTTAGCCCTATGTACTTTATTGCTCGCCGAAGCCTATATTAAAATTGATCCGGATCAGCTGCCCAATGCGCTGAATAAGGCACGGCTCTCCTTGAATCAGGCTAAAAGTATCGGTCAAGAAACCGAGCTTGCACGTATTGAAATCGAAGCCTTGAGACTTGAGTCGTACATTGCCTTAAGAGAAAACAAGTTTAATGACGCAGAAGAATTTCTTATGCGTTTTGAACAAAAGAATGATTCATTACATCAGTATTATTTAAATACCATTCTAAAAACAAGTTCCGACAACGGCGATTTGGCAAGTTTGAATGAAATAATCGATCAACAAAAAAGTGATTTGGATCGTCAACAACGCTCCATTAGTTTTAGTAAAATTACCACGGGACTCAGTATTGCTCTTATTGTGATTTTATCGCTTTTAACTTTGTCTCTATACAAGAATAATAATCTTCGGGCCAAAGCCAATATTCTGCTCCAAGACAAGAATAACGAGCTCCAAGTGGCCAAGGAAAAAGCCGAAAAAGCTTCGATGGTCAAGGCAGAATTTTTATCGACCATCACCCACGAACTGCGGACCCCAATGTATGCCGTGACCGGATTGACGCATTTGTTACTCGAAGAAAATCCAAAACCTGAGCAAAAGGAGCATCTTCGTTCTCTTCAGTTCTCTGGGGAATACCTGTTGAATCTAATCAATAATATTCTGGACCTCAACAAGCTGGAGGCCAATAAAGTTGAAATTGAAAAAACAACGTTCAATCTAAAAAAGCGCTTGAATGATGTACTTATTGCGTTAAACAAATCGGCAGTCGATCGTAAAAATAATTTACGCCTAGAGTATGATGAAGAGATCCCAGACAAACTTGAGGGGGATTCTGTAAAACTCTCTCAAATTCTGATCAACCTCATTGGAAATTCATTAAAATTCACCCAAAATGGAGATGTTATCGTTCGTGTTAAAAAGCTCAGCGATAAAAACAATAAGATTACCCTTCACTTTGAAATCGAAGATAATGGGGTAGGGATTTCGAAAAAGAAGCAAAAAAGTATTTTCGAGTCTTTTTCACAAGCGTCGTTACAGATCAATCGAAAATTTGGTGGCACTGGACTCGGACTATCGATTGTCAAGAGCCTTTTGGAACTCATGCACAGTCGTATACAGCTGGAAAGTCAATTGGGTAAAGGGTCAAAGTTTTGGTTTGATTTAGTTTTGGATATTTCAGCCCAAGGCGCCGCAGAAGAGGATAATGTGAAGCAATTAAACGAAAGCGAATACAGCAGCCTGGAAAATCGTCATATTTTAGTGGTTGAAGACAACAAGATCAACCAGATGATTACACGTAAAATTCTCGAAAAGCGCAATATCATCTGTCAGGTCGCGGACAACGGTATGGATGCGATAAAAATGGTCGAAACCAATGACTTTGATGTTGTTCTAATGGATATTCATATGCCCGGAATTAGCGGTATCGAAGCGACCCAAGAAATACGAAAATTTAAGCCTGATCTTCCGATTATCGCATTAACTGCGGTAACTATAGAAGAAAATATTGATGAATTTTTTAGAGCAGGTTTCAGTGAAATCATACCTAAGCCTTTTAAGACGGAAGAATTTTTCGAAAAGATTCACCGAACATTAACTCAAGACACCACTGCTTAGACTTGGATTCTCCTGAAGTCACCTTAGCTCTGACCTGAGCGATGATACGCAACCCTTCTTAATATTTCGAGGTCAAAGGCCTGCTGACGATCGAAAAGAAATTTTGTTCGGATCGGCCAGTAATAGATTGCGCGTTTTTCTAATCGATTTCCTAACCTTTGAAAGTCTTTCTCCGTGGTAAGTATTAAATCTTGTTGCCGCAATTTTATAATTTCTACCTCACTAAAATTATGGTGATCCGAATAGGAAAAATGCTCAAAATGCGCGCCCAAATTCTTTAGTTTTTCCACCATGGGCTCTGGACGTGCGATCCCTGTGACCAAAACAAAAGGCAATTTGGCGAAGTCTTTAATGTCGATTTCCTCGTGAGGTCCAATACAATTGTCGCTATAGTCAATTGATGTAGCATAAAAACTTTGATCCTCGCTGAGTTTTAAATCATATTGAAGGGATTGACCATGGGCGTGGGCTAAATGTTCGGGGCATTTGGTCACCACCACAATATCAGCTCTACGAGCGCCCTTTGCCCATTCGCGAAGTCGTCCCCAAGGCAGTACTCTATCCTTGTGATAAGGTTTGTGGTATTGGGTTAACAATATGTTGATTGCTGGACGCACGTAACGATGCTGATACGCGTCGTCAAGAAGAATAATCTCACAATAGGCGGTCAAAGTTTTTATCGCGGCCACGCGATCGGCACAAACCGCTACTTTAATCTCCGGGAATTTGCGTTTAAACTGCAACGGCTCATCCCCCACTTCAAGGGCAGTATGCTCGCTATTGACTTCCAAATAACCTTTGGTTTTGCGTCCGTAACCGCGACTGACCACCCCTACTTTATAGTCATGAGACAATAAAGTGATTAAATATTCAATCATAGGTGATTTTCCTGTACCGCCCACACTGAGGTTTCCCACAGAAATTATAGGAATCTCAAACTCATGCTCCGTGAGCATCCCGCGATCAAAGGCCCAATTGCGCAGGGCAAGAACACTGCCATATAGGAAAGAAAAAGGCGCTGTAATTATATTCATGCACTTAAGGTTGTGGTGTAATTTCGATCGCGACAACATAACGAAAGTATACTTTTTTATCTTTACCGTAAAATTTCACTCATGCAGGTAGCTGACGTACTGAATTTATTAGATCAATGGGCCCCTTTCACTTACAGTGAAGACTTTGACAATACTGGATTACTGGTCGGCGATCCAAAAAATGAACTTCGTGGTATCCTTGTGAGTTTAGACGCATTAGAAGGTGTTGTGGATGAGGCAATTAAAGAAGACTGTAACCTCATTGTGAGTTTTCACCCTATCATTTTCTCAGGACTAAAATCGCTTGTACCTAAAGATTACGTCAATAAGGCCGTAATTAAAGCCATAAAAAACGACATTGCAATCATTGCCATTCACACTGCGCTTGACAACGTACCTCATGGGGTTTCTGCCACTATGGCAAAGGTCCTCGACCTTCAAAATACCCGGGTCCTCATGCCGAAAGAGGACCTCATGTATAGGCTCATTACTTATGCGCCAAATCAAGATGCCGAAACCGTACGCCAGGCACTTTTTTCTGCTGGTGCTGGGGCCTTGGGCAATTATCAAGAATGTAGCTTCAACCTAAATGGTACGGGAACATTTAAACCCATAGCAGGGGCAAAACCTGCCTTGGGTCAAATTGGCATTCAGCATTCTGAGCCAGAAACACAAATCCAAGTGAGCTTTTTGCGTCATCAAAAAAATGATTTAATCGCGGCGCTAATAAAAGCACATCCCTATGAAGAAGTGGCCTATGATGTTATTCCGCTTGAGCAAACTTGCCCGGAAATCGGCATGGGATTAATCGGCACACTACCCCGTACTTTATCCTTTGAATCCTTACTTGAAAATGTAAAATCTGGCTTCCAAACGGGGTGTATTAAATACAGCCAAAATAATTTGAAGGACATTAATTCTGTAGCGGTTCTCGGAGGCAGCGGCAGTTTTGCTATTGACAAGGCCAAAGCTCTTGGGGCTCAAGTATATATCACTTCAGATTTAAAATATCACGATTATTTTAAAGGTCACGAGAACTTTACAATAATGGACATAGGCCATTATGAGAGCGAACAGTTCACAAAAGACCTAATTGTTGAGTACCTTAGCAAAAAAATTACTAATTTTGCACCCTCCTTGCCCAAAGTCAAGGTGTTAAAATCAAACGTTAAGACCAATCCTATAAGTTACTACTAAACTGTATGGCAAAGAAAACTGAAACCACGGTAGAAGAAAAGTTGCGCGCATTATTCGATCTTCAACTCATAGACTCAAGAGTTGATGAAATTCGCAATGTACGCGGAGAGTTACCACTTGAGGTAGAGGACCTAGCTGATGAAGTGGCAGGTTTAAATACGCGCTTGGAAAAACTCAAAGCGGATCTCGATATGATTCAGGACGGTATCAAGGAGCGCAAAAACCTTATCGAAGAGGCTAAAGCCTTGATCAAAAAATATACTGGCCAGCAGGATAAAGTACGCAACAATCGTGAGTACAACAGCTTGAGCAAGGAAATTGAATTTCAAGAACTCGAAATCCAATTGGCTGAAAAGCAAATTCGCGAGCATCAAGCCCAGATTGAGCAAAAAAATATCGTCATTGAGGAAACTCAAGAGCGTTTAGCCAAAAGACAAGAGCACCTCAGCCACAAGCAAGGTGAACTTGACGAAATATTGGCGGAGACTGAAAAAGAAGAACAGGCCCTTTTAAAAGAGTCTGAAAAATTCGCTCAAGAAATTGAAGAGCGTCTTTACAATGCGTACAAACGCATTCGTGGAAACGTGAAAAATGGTCTAGCCGTTGTTGCGATAGAACGTGGCGCTTCTGGAGGGTCTTTCTTTACTATTCCACCGCAGGTTCAAATGGAAATTGCTGCCAGAAAGAAAATCATTACTGATGAGCACAGTGGCCGAATTTTGGTCGATCACAATCTTGCTGATGAAGAACGCGAGAAAATGGAGGCCTTGTTCGCCAAGTTAAAATAATCTCAAAACGCCTTCCCAGAAGGCGTTTTTTTTTGACCTTTACTTTTTTAGAAATACAACTATGACAACTCAAAGACTATTGTCCCAGATTTTTACTTTGATCTTTTTGATTCCTTCTTTGGGCAGTTGCCAGGACAAAACGACCATAAACACCGGCTATAACGCCCAGGACTTTACACAAAGCGTTAAACGCATTGAAGAAATGGATCAAACCGAACTTAGTAAGGCCTATTTTGCGAGTGGATGTTTTTGGTGCGTAGAAGCCATCTATGAAAGACTCACAGGAGTCGTTGAAGTCGTCTCTGGATATGCTGGGGGCCATACACCATACCCTACTTATGGCGCGAGCAATACGGGCCTTACCGGACATGCCGAAGCGGTTGTCGTTTATTACGATCCTGATCAAATAGATTTTGCGACCCTGCTTAACGTATATTTTGCCTCACAAAACATCAGTCAATTCAATGGACAAGGACCTGATCATGGTTCACAATACCGCAGCATCATTTTCTATCAAAATCAAGAAGAGGCCGAGATCATTAATCAACAAATTAAGGCTTTAGAAAAACAACTCGGACAAGGTAAAGTTGCTGCTGAGGTCCAAGCTTTTGACAAGTTTTGGCCTGCAGAAGATTACCATCAAAACTACGAGGCAAACCACCCGTATCACCCGTATATAGTCAATACGTCTATACCACGATTGAAACGGGTCATGACAAAACTTCCCGAACTTTTCAAAAAGTCGGAGTAATTTCGGAATTAATTTTTGTGACTTCCGTCACAAAGAGGCAGGCTCGCACTTTTCCCACATCTGCAGAAAGAGCTCCGGCGTTCGCGGCGCTCGACAGTGCCATCGGGATGATGTAAATCAATAGTTCCGACCACCACTACGGGGCCATTTTCAATTAAATTTACTTGAGTTACGTGTTCTGTAGACATAGCATTTGATTTGGTAAAAGCACTTGTGGCTTTTCGGTTAATTTTTTCTCGACTTAAAAATAGTAAATTATAGGAGGACTAGCGCATATTCCTTAATTTTAGAGCATATAGTTTCTACCTAAATTCACTAATGAACGACCAAACTGTACAAAGGGCAGAATCCCTCGATGAAAAAGACCCACTATCTTCTTTTGGTCTTGAATTTGAAATACCAAAAGACGCCAAAGGAAATAAACTAATTTACCTCTGTGGCAATTCTTTAGGACTTCAACCCAAGCAAACCAAAGAATACATAAGCCAAGAGTTGGAACATTGGGCTAAATGGGGCGTAGATGGACACACTAAAGGGGAAAATGCATGGTTGCCCTATCACGAACTCCTGACCCATCAAATGGCACAAGTTGTAGGCGCAAAAGACCATGAGGTTGTCGTTATGAACACCCTAACGGTAAACCTGCACCTAATGATGGTTTCGTTTTATCAACCCACCAAGTCAAGGCATAAAATTATTATTGAAGCTGATGCTTTTCCCAGCGATCGCTATGCGGTAGAAAGTCAAATAAAATTTCATGGTTACGACCCAGAGCACAGTTTATTGCTGTGGGAAGCAAATCCAGAAACAGGGCTCTGTGAGCAGTCCGAACTCGAAACCTTATTAAACCAGCATAAAGACAGTGTCGCGCTGATCATGTTAGGTAATTCAAACTACTATTCGGGCCAGGTCTATCCCATCAAAGAAATCACTCAACTTGGCCATAGTTATGGTGCAAAAGTTGGGTTTAATTTAGCCCATGGCGCGGGTAATATCATTTGTGACCTCCATGACAATGGTGTGGATTTTGCGGTTTGGTGCACCTACAAATACCTCAACAGCGGACCAGGCAGTTTGGGCGGTGTTTTTGTCCATGAGCGCCATAGCGAGTCCTTTGATCTTCCTCGTTTTACGGGATGGTGGGGCCACAATAAAGAAACCCGTTTTAAAATGCGCGATGGCTTTGATCCTATTGCCGGTGCTGAGGGCTGGCAACTGAGTAATCCTCCTATTTTATCAATGGCGGCAATTCGTGCTTCTCTGGATATATTTGACCGCGCAGGAATTCATAAAATCAGAGAAAAGTCAATACAGCTTACCGCATATTTGGCAGAGCTGCTGTCTACTTTAAACAGTGATAAAATTAGGATTATGACTCCGCTTGACCCTGAGCACCGCGGCGCTCAGCTTTCCTTACAGCTCAAAGATAGCGACCGTAGCCTTCACGATGCATTAACCCATCTCGGTGTAGTCAGCGATTGGCGCGAACCAGATGTCATTCGTGTCGCTCCTGCCCCGCTTTACAACAGCTATCGCGATATCTATGATTTCGTTCAACGCTTAAACCAATGTCTGTGAACAAACACGATAAAATATTAATTATTGGTGCTGGTTTATGCGGCAGCCTTTTGGCCTTGAGACTGGCGCAAAGAGGTTATCAGGTGACACTAGTGGAGAAACGTCCAGACCTCAGACGTGCGTACCTCGATGCGGGACGTTCCATAAATTTAGCTTTGAGTGACCGCGGTTTGGCGGCGTTAAAAATGGCAGGCATGGATGAAAAAGCTTTGGCCATAAGTATCCCCATGCGCGGTCGAATGATTCATCAACAAGGGCGTGATTCATTTTTTAGCCCCTACAGTGGTAATCCAGACACCGCAATAAATTCAATTTCAAGACCAGGACTCAACGCCCTACTGCT
>RFXU01000460.1 GCA_009921505.1 Flavobacteriaceae bacterium | reverse complement strand
TCATAATCCTCTTTTTCAGCAATCTCTTTCATAAGATGATGCTTATAGAAGTTAATAATATCGTATTCTGAAATCTGGGGATATTTTTTATGGAAGGTTTCGTAATATTCTTTATAGTCTTCTCCGTTTTCATAAAGTCTATAATCTGCTCCGATTTTTTCAGCATACCACTTATGCCGCTTTATAATCGTAGATTTCCAACGACTAAAAGCTAATTTGGCCTCTAGACTTTTTCGGGTTTGTACCTGTACCCCGTTTTCCCACCATCCCGGATTATCTAAATTCTCTTCCGGAATATCAACGTAGATACTAAAAATTATTTTATTCGTCATTTATTCCTCACTGAGCAATTAGCGTGTAACGGGTAAAGTCACCAAGATCCATTGCACCTTTATAAGCAATCCATCCTTTTGATAGATGTGGTTCAATGTATCCCACAAATTCATCTAGATAGGGAGAACAATTAATATGTGAATGGTAGGGTAAGATAATTTGATTCGGTGCTTATTGTTCAATAACAAAGAATGATAGCCAAGATAAATTGGCTGATAATTGTTTTACAGACTTGAGACATTTCTATGTTGTTTGCGAAAACATGGTGTGGTTTGTTTAAGAATAAGCCGACCACTCACTTTCAGGATCGGCTAGCCTTGCTCATTTGGCATACCTAACAGATGGTATACCTAACAGATCGATCGGGAGTGTGAATGATGAGTGGTGAGCCACAGGTTGAGCGGTCGCCGAAAGTAAGTGATGAGGTAAAAAAAACCACCTGTTACATGTGCGCGTGCAGATGCGGCATTAATGTGCACCTTCGTGATGGCAAGGTGCGTTATATTGAGGGCAACCGTGATCACCCTGTGAACCAGGGGGTGCTGTGCGCTAAAGGGTCTGCTGGTATCATGCAGCATTATTCACCCGCCAGATTACGTAGCCCCTTGCGTCGAGTTGGGCCACGGGGCAGTGGCCAGTTCGAAGCCGTTAGTTGGGAAGAGGCGTTGCAAACGGCAACTGACTGGCTGGGACCTATCCGCCAATCAGATCCAAAAAAGCTGGCGTTTTTTACTGGGCGCGATCAATC
>RFXU01000459.1 GCA_009921505.1 Flavobacteriaceae bacterium | reverse complement strand
ATGTCAAGTCTTTTTTGCACGATTGGGTAAAATTTTTTTCAAAAGACGTAGTCTCTGCGGGGTTAGACCCCGTGCCCACCCTGGTAGTATACGCGCAAAGCCCGGGATTGTCAAGAACTTTTTGCGGCAATTGTGCAAGATTGTTTGAAGCCCGGGGCCTGGCGGCGCCAATTATAGTGCAGTTCCGATCCGATTGTCAAGTACTTTTTGCACAATTCGTGAAAATAAATCGATTGACTAGTCTCTGCGGGGACGGTATAATATGCGCAAATTGTAGAAACCTGGGGCATCCCCGCGAAAATTTACGAAAATTTTGGTAGATTTGAGTAAATAATTCTTGACACGTTTAGGTCGTGCGCGGCCCCCCGGAGTTCGCCAGCGTTGGGGTTACGGCAAAAATTGTTTGACATTTGTAACCGGAGCGAGTATAATATGTACCATAAATCGGAGGAATATACATGACTGATATACAATTCGAAGCCTTTAGCTTATACGCAGGTATGCGTTGGGAAGGTATGTCCAAGATAGATGCATTTCGGTACACAGTACGATGTATGCTTCCAGAGGAGGAGTACCCCAACGGATACGACGATAGTGCAATCGAATTATATTCATGGCTCAGACAAAAGGTAAAACTAGACGATGTATAAGTTAAAAATCAAAGCAAAAAAATCTTGGTCAATCGGTGAACGTCGGCTGGCTAAGAAAGCTATTGAATTTGCACTGGATGAACTGGATTTGAGAGTAACCCCGGTTCCGATTGATATTCGACTCAAGGGCAAAAGCGAAACCGATTTCGGTGACTCTATTGACTTGGAGTATAAAATTGTGGTAAGATTACACAAAAATGATAACTGGCTCTCCACTCTGTTTCACGAGCTTGAGCACGCTCGTCAGTACATTTACTGCGAGTTAGAATTAGAACACAATCACGTTGTATGGCGAGGGATTCTTGCTTCCAGAAATGAGGAAGACTGGGAAGAGTATTGGAACTCACCTTGGGAAGTAGCAGCGAGGCAAAAAGAAGTAGAATTACTTGCAGCTTTCCAAAAAAATCTCTTGACATCATCCTCATAAAGTTGTATAATATATTTTCA
>RFXU01000458.1 GCA_009921505.1 Flavobacteriaceae bacterium | reverse complement strand
ACCTGTTGGCAAAAAAGCAAGCGGACACATTCCAAATTTTGCACATCCCGAACGCGCACAAGCTGCACAAGGTGGATATGCCGCCGGAAGTATTCGAACAATGAATATGCCTGGCGAAGGCCCAGTCATATACAACAGCGCAGAAACAGTCAAAAATTTCGCAGGCTTTAAACAGCCCGCAATCATGCCGCCACAATCCAGCAAAGCTGGAAAAAATTATCAACAAGCATTTGGTAATATACATGGATTCGATCCATATGCTGCGGGGGGATATATACCGAATTTTAATAGAAATTTAGGTGGACAAAAGCAAGGTTCTCTTAATGCTGGTGGAAAAGATTTAGTTTTATTAACTGGAGATCAGTCTGGGAGAGATGGTTCAAATATATGGTATGTTGGGCCAAATAAATCTGGCGCCGTTACCGCATATAACAGCGAGGCTTTAGCTAAAAAAAGAACAACTCGCTTTTCAGCTGTAGAGGTTCCGTATTTTGGTCTTGGCACTGGAGATAAATCGAAGATTAAAAGCGCGAATATAGATGAAATTGATGAAAAGATACGTCAAACCGCAGTAAACCAAACAGTAGAAATTGGAAAAGAGTTTCTTAATAAAGGTTTTAAACCTGAGCCTACGCTAAAACAAAAAGCCGAAAGAACATTTAATAATGGAGCTTTTAGCGCTGCAGCCGGTAGTACATTTGAGAGTGCCATGGGCGCAATGCTTGAGTCAGATATGTTTCAGGATTATTCTGCTAGGACAGGAACTTCTTTGATTGACTTACCTCACAGTCCTCAATTGTTTGGCTTATTTGGCGCCACAGGAAAAGGTAGAATGGGTGGTGAGGTTAAGGGTGGATTAGAGCAAGGTTTGCAAAAAAGTGCTGCAGAAAAATTTTATAAAGTCTTGGGTTTAAAATTAGCAGCTTTTCAGTATAAAAAAGGTCAAGAAGGGGTTCCTTCTAGATCTGCAAGTTCCAAATTTCAAGCTGCAGGCTTACGATTTGGGTCTAATTTACAAATACCGGGGCAAGCCAAAGGTGTGACGGCCCCTGGCTTTCGGGCGGCAGCCGAAGGCTTTATCCCCAACTTCGCCGATCCA
>RFXU01000457.1 GCA_009921505.1 Flavobacteriaceae bacterium | reverse complement strand
CAATACGCAAACGAATCTGGTGGGTGGTTTTATTACTAAAGATGCTCACACGCTTAATGCTGTTTAGAAACAGATTGCGGTCTATAGTGAGTTTATTTGGGTTTTCCTTAGGGATTACCGCCTCGTAATTGGGGTATTTACCATCCACCAGGCGGCAAATGAGCTCCATATTGTCAAAAGAAAACTTCGCATTGCTCTCGTTGTACTCGATGGTCACTTCTTCTTCGCTGCCAGCCAGAATTCCTTTGAGTAAATTCAAAGGTTTCTTAGGCATAATGAATTCTGCGGCCTGAGGCGCTGTAGCATCGGTTCTGGCATATTTAACCAGTTTGTGGGCATCAGTAGCCACAAAAATAAGTCCGTCGCTCGCGAGTTGAAAAAACACGCCGCTCATTACAGGGCGCAAATCATCGTTCCCTGCGGCAAAAATAGTTTTACTGATGGCGGTCGCTAAGACATCGCCTTGAACCGCCGCTGTACTGGGTTCTTTTAAAGTTACCGCAGAAGGGAAATCGCCACCATCGGCATAGGCTAGGGCGTATTTTCCACTATTTGAACTGATTTCTATGGTATGGTTGTCCTCTACAGTAAAGGTGAGTGGTTGCTCAGGAAAAGTTTTTAGTGTGTCCAAAAGCAAACGGGCAGGGACACAGATTTGACCGGTAGAGTCGCTTTCGACATTTAACTGGGCCACAACAGTGGTTTCCAAATCTGAAGCCGAGACTTTAAGGGCTGAACCGCTTAGATCAAATAAAAAATGGTCTAATATGGGAAGGGTATTGTTATTGTTAATGATGCCTCCCAGCACTTGTAATTGTTTGAGTAAATAAGAGCTACTAACGATAAATTTCATAAGTCAAATGGTCTTTAAATGGCCGAAAAACGCCATTTTTAGTCTACACACAAATATATTTGAAATGCCTCGGCAAGGAAAACAAACTTATCAACAACTAGCGCGCGTATTTGCGATAGCGCGACCATTGCAGGAGCCCGCCAAAAATTCCAATAATCAGCAGCGGAAGCACTAAATTCAAGGCCAAAAAGCCGCTGCGCCATTGTGCGGTCCGTTCAGGGTCTAAAAAGGGCACATTGATTTGCTTGTTGCGGAT
>RFXU01000456.1 GCA_009921505.1 Flavobacteriaceae bacterium | reverse complement strand
GGGGTAATCCCTGGCACAAGGGGATAATTTGCTACTTTAAATCCGCGATTCGCCAAATAAATTGATGTCGGTGTTTTTGAACTTCGCGATACCCCAACTAATAGCATATCTGCATCTTTCAAAGCATTAATGCCCTGACCATCATCATGGTGAACCGCAAACTCCAGGGCTTCCATGCGATGAAAATAAGCTTCATCCATGCGGTGTTGTCCCCCCACCGCACCGCTAGCTGGCTTGCCCAATTTTTGCGACAGAATATGAACAGCATGATCAAGAATGCCCAAATGCGGAACATTTTGCCTCTGGCAGATTTGTTCTAGCTCGCTGCGAATCTCTGGATTAGAAATGCTAGAAAAGACGACCCCGCCAACCTCTGTGATCATGTCATCAATATTGGAAAGATGTTCTTTGGTGCGAACAAGTGTCCAAACATGTTCTATGGGTTGAGAGCCAGAAAACTGTCCAAGGGCCGCACGTGCCAATTGATGCGTGGTCTCGCCCGTCGAATCAGAAACAAGATGAATATGGATATGCTGTTTTACGTTCATGGGTTCTCTGGGCTTTCTTCATATCGATCTTACAGGTATTAAAACAGACGAAATTTTTAGTGCAACGCCTAATGCTGATAGGCTGTGGAAAAAATAGGGATAAAACAGCTATACCAGTGTAAGTGACTTTATTATCCCTGTTATGCTAGGTTTTTCCACAAAGTTTTGCCATATAGGGATAACTATTTCAATTGAATGCGAAGATTGGGGATAAATCGTAATTCATTTTATTTTCATAAACTTAACTGGTGGCGTTTAGAGAATAAGACTGGGGATAAACATAACATTGTTTGGAAATCCCGTTTTCAGCTTTGCTATTGTCAATTCGGGCGACTGGATCGATAGGCAAACTGCAAAAGCAACTGGCGAAAGCATCAGTTTCATCAACAAGGAAAAAACCAAGATTGATCTTACTAAACAGGCCAATACTTTGGTTGAAAGGGCTCTGCACACTCAATATAGACTGATGATTGAGCATTGCGTCACTGGAATTAAAAAAGGATTTGCTGATATCAACAAAACCGTGAGAACGGACTCTCCCGTTGATGTTGTAATTGCTGG
>RFXU01000455.1 GCA_009921505.1 Flavobacteriaceae bacterium | reverse complement strand
CAAAAGGTATTTATCGAATCTCAACGATTCAATCAATGGTGGCTCTGGGCTCTGTTGTTGGGAATTTTTGGGGTAGGATGCTACGGTTTGATTCAACAATTAATTTTGGAGGTTCCATTTGGTTCAAAACCAATGAATGACACTGGAGTCATAGGGTTTTGCTTTTTTAATTTAGGCATGATCTTATTTTTTCGCTGGATGCGCTTGGATACACGAATTAATTCAGAAGGCCTCTATATGCGATTTGTTCCGTTTAAAACAAAATTTCATTCCTGGGAAGAAATAGAGTCTATCTCTGTGGTTCATTACGGATTTGTCGGTGGTTGGGGCATTCGATTATTCACCCCATACGGAACCGTTTACAATATGCGCGGGGCTAAAGGATTAGCCATTCGTTTAAAAACAGGTAAAAAATTTCTCATCGGAAGTCAGCGGGTCGCTGAGCTCAAAGAACATGTTGCACAATACGCGCAATACAAGGCTTAACTAATATGATTCAGATAAAAACTACAGAGGAAATAGAACTCATGCGTCAAAGTGCGCGATTGGTCTCCAAAACCCTCGGCATGCTGGCCAAAGAGGTCCAACCTGGGGTGACCACCAAAGCACTCGATACCATGGCGGAAACATTTATTCGCGATCACAAGGCGAAACCGGGATTTCTGGGACTTTACGGGTGTCCTTCTACCCTTTTAACCTCTGTAAATGAAGCCGTAGTCCATGGGCTACCCACGGAAAAACCACTTGAGGATGGAGATATCGTAGCGATTGACTGTGGTGTTTTTATGAATGGATATTATGGGGATCATGCCTATACCTTCCAAGTCGGCAGTGTAGCTTCTGAGACGATTAAATTACTCGAAGTAACCAAAGCATCTTTATACAAAGGAATTGAGGCGTTTAAAGTCGGCAATCGAATCGGTGATATTGGTTTTGCGATACAACAATACTGCGAAGCTCATGGCTATGGAGTGGTTCGCGAACTTGTGGGGCACGGGCTAGGCAAAACATTACACGAAGATCCAGAGGTCCCAAATTATGGCAAACGTGGACGAGGAAAAAAAATACTTGAAGGAATGACTATTGCCATTGAACCTATGATCAATATGG
>RFXU01000454.1 GCA_009921505.1 Flavobacteriaceae bacterium | reverse complement strand
AATTTTATGACCGGACATCGATATTCACGTTTTTTTGCACACCAACAGCTACCAATCTTGCTCGTCCAAGACCGCTAACTTATACTCATCAGCGTCAAGAAAATCACAAATACACACACTAATACTGCCGAAATTTCAAAGATCTGGTTTTTTGCTAATTTCACATTCTCGTGATAAGAATTTCGGGTTTTTTCTATCAAATCATTGTAAATTCTGAGCGCACTTTCGTAAGCGTCTAAATAACCTTGATCCAAATCGTGAAGCCTGAGGCCATCATAATAACTGCTGTTTTGCCCCTTCATAAAATTTTCCAGGCTAATTGCTGTTTCTTCTGACATGTCGAAAGCGCGTGGCACTGGAACACCTTTAAAAAACAAAAACGGCGTCTCAGGGTATATAGGAGTAATTGGTGAATAAGGCAGCGCTTTTACGAACAAATATAAACACTTTAGCTCTTCAGCGGTGATAAAAACATTTGCCAACTCATGGTAAGAGATATCGCCCATGTTCATTGATTTGACGGCATTAACGAGCTTGAACGCAAAATCAGAGCTATCGCGAGCATTCAGTGCTTCTTCAGCATTGACGCTCTCGTCTACTCTTTTATCTTCGTCAGGATCGTTGGCTTCACTCATTTTGGGTTCTCGGTTGCGTTTGATGTTGATACCCTATCAACCTCTGCCCAAACTATAAGCAATAAACATTCCAAATAAAAGTAGGGCCACAAAAAATGCGGCCCCAAAGGTGTTGAGATAGCTTCGTATTATTATTGTTATTGAAGTAGCTGCAGTAGGCCCTGTTGTCCTTGGTTTGCTTGTGCAAGCATTGCTGTCGCTGCCTGTTGTAAGATTTGGTTTTTTGCGAGGTGAGCAGTCTCCATCGAGAAGTTCACGTCGTTAACGGTATTAAAACCAAGCTCATACTGAGCTGTTAGGTCGGTTGTGTAATTTAATGCGCTTTCTAGAGCAGCGTATTGCGAACCAGCTTGAACGCGCGCCGTGTTGATTTTAGCTTGAACTGCCTCTATTTTTGCGGTCAACTTATCGGTTTCAGATCCTGCACCTTCACTCGCTGTGAAAACTAGTTGATTTAGAGATTTTTTTACGACTA
>RFXU01000453.1 GCA_009921505.1 Flavobacteriaceae bacterium | reverse complement strand
TTTTCTCAAGCAGATAAAGCAAGCCTATAGGTAACGCCATAAGCAGGACCAGCCACAAATCCGTGACCAAAAGTTCTGGGCGTAAAAGTAGCATAAGGGCATAGCCGCCGATAGCTCCTCCAATATGAGCGTCGTGACCTATAGAACCCAGCTGACGTTTCATCCCGTAAATCGAATAAAGCAAATAAAGAATTCCAAATAGCCAAGCCGGAATTGGGATGGGAATAAAAAATAAATACAAGCCCATATGCGGCATGAGCATGATCGCCGCATACAGCACCCCCATCACGGCACCACTAGCCCCTACGGCACTGTAATACGGTTCGGTACTGTGTCTTTTTAAAGAAAACCAATTACCCGCAAATAGGCTGACTGCGTAAATCAAGATGAAATTAAGCGGTCCAACCCCCCAAAGCACCACATCGGCAAAAAAGTAGAGCGTGAGCATATTAAACAGCAAATGACTGATGTCCACATGCAAAAAAGCTGAGCTCAGCAGGCGTATGCGCTGGCCTGCATTAATGGGCCCCACCTGAAACTTATAGCGCTCAAAAAAATACCGGTCGTTAAAGCCTTTAAAAGACATTAATACATTTGCGGCAATTATGGTCAGGACTATTGGGTTCATTTAGATGTTGGTTTTCAGTTTTGTCTCTGCCCCTGTTTTATCAGGGACTGCGCTGATCTGTTGCGAAAGTGCTTTTGACACATGACAGAGACAATCGTAAAAATAAGCGATTTTGACCTGCATTGTTAATAAAAATCACTTTTTGTTCTAAGATGTATTTGGAATAATTCCATAATTTTGGAATAATTCCCAATTATGTATTTAAACACACATACCGCCTTTAGTTTGCGTTACGGGCTCATGCCTCCTAGAGTGTTGCTTGAGAGAATCTCTGCTTTGGGCATTACCCGCTTTGCAGTAACCGACATCAATAACACTTCGGCAAGTTTAGAGCTGTTGCAATTGGCCCCAAAATACGGCTGTAAGATCACTATTGGGGTAGATTTTCGCAACGGCGCCCAGCAGCAATACATTATGCTCGCTCAGAGCAGCGCGGGATTTGCCGCCATAAACCGTCATTTATCTGAGCATTTGCACTGCGG
>RFXU01000452.1 GCA_009921505.1 Flavobacteriaceae bacterium | reverse complement strand
TCTGAAATTTCCCCACCCAATATTTGGTCAGACACCGAATGGCCATTATATACTGAAACGATCGATTTATCCAATAATCCATAATCACTATCATAATTTAAAACATAGGCTTGTTGACCAATGTTATTTGTTATGTCTTCGCCAAGCGCCAAAATAATCCGGCGAGAATTTGCTGCGCCAAATATTTGAAAATTCTCTAATCCTGTCTCCAACAGCTTTTGAATACCAAATTCGATATCCCACAGCACGAGTTTAAGTTCGTCACCATAAACATTTAAGTCACTCAAATCCGATCGAGTTGATATTAAAATGTCATTGCCATAAAACCAATCAGCACTTTCGATTCCTCTATTGAAGAATTTGCCGTCCGAATCTAATGTCAATAATTGAAATTCAATTTCGTTACTATCAAGCATATAGTTTTGTAGGATGACATCTTTTTCATCATTTGTATCTCCTTGGCTGATCGGAGACTGCGTGGTAAATAATTGACCAATCCAATCTTGATTAAGTTTAATGTCCTCGATATTAGAATGACCAACAAATTCTAAACCGGCCACCGTTGAAACCCGTTCAATTGATCGATCAGAAATCGACAATCGATATACATCAATGGCTTCGTTTGAATCAAGTTCCGCATTCGTATTAATATTAAAAGCGGCTGTCTCAAAAAAAATATACGAGCCTTTAATTTGCAAATTATTCAATACGGCATTAGAAAATTCACCAGAAATTTGTTCAATAATATCTGAATCGACTACCGTCTTCCCATCGAACAAAGCAATTTTTCGTGCATCTAATTCGCTGGCTCCTTCAATTTTATATGAAACCGCTGCAGAAAAAGAACTTTTCGTTCCTGATATGCTAGCATCATAGAGGCTGATATCACTAGAATTCACTCCAAGTGATTTTGCTAATTCTTGAGCAAAATCCCATTGATAAAAGGAACCTTCACGAACGTCATAAATAAAATAGCCTTTTCTAACACCTGAATAGCCATATCCTACATCTCGTATACTTACCTCAACAATCTCAAGTGCTGCGTCTTCACTAAAACCGATTGATTTTGAACCCAAAAGATAAGAACTTCCATCACTCGTTAGATGAGTA
>RFXU01000451.1 GCA_009921505.1 Flavobacteriaceae bacterium | reverse complement strand
TCACTGGCTTTATCCGCATGGCTGTTGGTGAAGGCATTGAAAAGAAACAAGAAGATTTCGCAGCAGAAGCTGCAAAAGCTGTACAAGGCTAAATCTATCTGTTGAAAAAATAGGGCGGCGCATAGGGTTTATGCGCCGCCTTTTTTGTTTTTGCATCCGATTGGTTTGGGGATGAGGCCAGACACAAAAACAATTACGAAAAGAAATCGGGTGGCAGAGCCAAGAAATCTACATGGATTTACCACCCCCGTCCCAATGGCTTAGCCACTACTCACGGAACACCTTTACTGTGCCAGATTCTCGTGTCAGGCGAAAGTATGGAAAAACGTACCTATTCTAAAACCGATATGTGTTAAGAAATACGGAAAATCTGGTTCTGATAAGCCATGCGAAGTACAGCCTGCGCTGTTGTTTCGACACCCATCACTTCGCGTGCAAGGCGAAGATGTTTTTCAACAGTTGCCTTTGATACGTCCATCAAAATCGCAATATCTTGGGTGGTCTTTCCATCGCTAACCCATTGTAATACTTCGCGTTGTCGCTTGGTCAGATTTTGACCAGAAAAGGTTGCATGGGGCAGGGTGAGCACTTTCAGATGCGCCACTTGGTTGATCAGCATGATCTTTTCGCCATGTAACTCCCAATTGGCATCAACAGCATCTTGGGTCACATTTTTCCCGCCACTGAGTGAAACAGCCGCACGCCCATAGTCCGAGTTTAACGGAAAGCTAATCGTATACCCCGCAATGATTCCAAACGAATGATTGAACTGAATCACCCGAAGATCACTTGGGGTTAACAATCCATGGTTTTTGAGATCCTGTAAGTGATTCCAGCTTTTCGCACCAACATTTTCCAAGGCCCAGCGTAACATAGGGGCGTCAATGAACAATTTGGATTCAATAAATCCAGACACGTAGTTTTTGCAAAAATTCGTCAGGATAAAGAAATCTTTTGGATCACCAGACACCAGATCGGTTGGGAAACGCGTCAATCCATACATCACACGTTGAAATCCATAGGCTTCCATAGACGACAACCATGTGCGCCACAGTTCATCAACAGTGGCGGCTTGTACAATTTTAGAAAGAACGTCATCCACCGAAGGTGT
>RFXU01000046.1 GCA_009921505.1 Flavobacteriaceae bacterium | reverse complement strand
ATTCGGGCAAAAAGCAATTTTAAATAATCGTAAATTTCTGTTGCCGTACCCACAGTAGAGCGGGGATTGGTTGCGTTAACTTTTTGCTCAATGGCAATGGCAGGAGCAATTCCTTTGATCGCATCAACTTTTGGTTTGTCTAGGCGGCCTAAAAATTGTCGTGCGTAAGACGACAAACTCTCTACATAACGTCTTTGACCTTCTGCGTAGAGCGTGTCAAAGGCCAAGCTAGATTTTCCACTGCCCGAAAGCCCCGTAATCACCACCAGTTTATGACGGGGAATATCCACATTTATGTTTTTTAAATTGTGAAGTTTTGCCCCTTGAATACTAATGGCTTCTCTGATCATATTTTGAAGAAATTTATCCCGATTAAAGCGGTTTAAACCAAGGGGCAAAGATAGAGATTAACCACCAAGATTTTCGGGCTACTCAGCACATAATTCCATAGAATCTTGAAATAATTTTTGCTATTGCAAGATAAATGTTGTTATATTTACAAACATAATCGCTTAAACAAGAGCTTATCGCATAACACTACTTTTAATATTTAAGGACAACGAAGAGCCCCATGTGTGGCCTTTATCTTATTAAAAGAAGCGTTATGAAGTACAGTATAAACTCTGATGCGTTGTTAGTCAACGCTTATGTCAACGGCGATGAATCTGCACTAGGCGAACTAATCGCACGACACAAAGACCGTATTTATCGATTTATTTATTCCAAGGTTTACGATCGTGATGTAACCGAGGATATTTTTCAAGATACTTTTGTCAAAGTAATCAACACTCTTAAAAAGGGTAATTACAACGAAGAAGGCAAGTTCTTACCTTGGGTTATGCGCATTGCACACAATCTCGTAATTGATTATTTCAGACGCAACAACCGTATGCCCAAATTCGAAAGTAACGATGATTTCAATATTTTCTCTGTCTTGAGTGATGGGGATTTAAATGCTGAGCGCAGTATGATCAAAGATCAGGTCCAGAAAGATGTTCAGCGACTTATTGAAGAGCTACCCGAGGATCAAAAAGAAGTCTTGATAATGAGAATTTATAAAGACATGAGCTTTAAGGAAATTAGCGAGCAAACTGGAGTGAGTATTAATACGGCATTGGGAAGAATGCGTTACGCTTTAATCAACCTTAGGAAAGTTATTGATAAACATCAGATTGTTTTAACGAATTAAGATGCAATAAGTCAGGTCTCTTGACGTTTTAATACCAAACAACAAGTGATCTATGGCAAAACTTTATTCTTGGACACCACGTCGGGAACGCGTGGATAAAAACTTAGTTCCCAAAGATGAAACCATTAAATTTTTGTTAGCCTATTCCAGCGCATTAAGTGTTATAAACTACAAGTCAAAGAAGTTTGATTTAGTGCTGAATTAGCAAGAGAGCCCTGATTTTTCGGGGCTTTTTTATTGGCAAAGCCTTTCTTTTTCCTTCAAACTAAGGGTTCCTCCTAAATTCGGCCCGCCCTATGGTTTTTGTGATGATATCTTTTTCTCGATCCCAACCACGCGCTGGCGAATATTCACGACCATAAAATATGATTTGAAGGTGTAAGCGATTCCATTTATCTTCAGGGAATAATCTTTTGGCATCGCGCTCGGTTTGGACTACATTTTTTCCGTTACTCAAGCCCCAACGATACATTAAGCGATGAATATGCGTGTCAACAGGAAATGCGGGTACGTCAAAGGCTTGAGCCATAACCACGCTTGCTGTTTTATGACCAACTGCTGGCAGGGCTTCAAGGGCGTCAAAAGATTGGGGCACTAAACCATTATATTTTTCAACTAAAATTTTAGAAAGGCCATAAATTCCCTTTGATTTCATGGGAGAAAGCCCCACGGGTTTTATGATCTCTCGGATTTGCTCAACGGATAATTTGAGCATATCGTAAGGATTGTCGGCCTTCTCAAAAAGAAGAGGTGTTATGGTGTTTACACGAGCATCAGTACTTTGCGCCGATAATAATACGGCGATGAGCAAGGTATAGGGGTCCTTGTGATCCAATGGAATTGGGGGCTCAGGGTAGAGCGCTTCCAAAGTTTGGATAACAAAAGCTACTTTTTCTGATTTAGTCATTTTGATTAACTTTATAACCGATGGCACTAAGTTAATGCCATTAAATTAAAAAAAAGAAAAAGCTATGAATACCTTAAAAGTAGGGGACAAGGCGTTTGCATTTGACGCTCTTGACCAAGACGGCACACGCCGCACATTAGCCGATTACGCCGGCCAGAAACTCATTGTATTTTTTTATCCAGCAGCAAGTACCCCTGGTTGTACCGCTGAGGCTTGTAATCTAACAGACAATTACAGCGCCTTGCAGCAAGCGGGCTACGCCATTCTTGGGGTAAGTGCGGATAATGCATCCAAACAGAAAAAATTTCAGGAGAAATACTCATTTCCTTTTCCTCTTTTGGCGGATACAGAAAAATCGGTGATCCAAGGTTTTGGCGTTTGGGGTGAAAAAAAGTTTATGGGGCGTACTTATGATGGTATTCACCGAGTGACCTTTCTTATTGATGAAAATGGGGTAATCTCTCGAGTTATTGACAAAGTCAAAACCAAAGACCACGCAGCACAGATTTTATCCGAATAATGAGAGGAGTTCGTAAGCGGTATCGAGGGTTAGTGTAGTTGGCTATGTCTAGCTAACTACATTATCCTCAGACCTTTTAAAGTTGAACAACGATTGCTCTTTGATAAGTTTAGCCACACCATTGGGAAGCATTTCCTCCCAACCTTGATCATCGTTTTCTATCTTTTTTAGTACTTCCCTTGAAAAGACACTAAGGATTTTTGGATCGTAGTCTTCAATGTCCACAACTTTTCCATTGTACTTAAAGAATTTGTACAATTCTTTCATTCGAGGGTGAACTTTTAGTGTGTCGCTATTAATGAGTTCCCCCGTATTTGGGTCTAACATCGGATAAAGGTAAACCCTTAAGTCTTTGAAAAACAATTTCCCAAAAGCTTCAAGTATACCACCACTTAAATGTCGATAGTATTTCTCGTCAAAAATATCGACTAAATTATTGACCCCCATAGTCAATCCCATACGGCTCTTGGTATAATTAGAGAAGTATTCTACCAATCGGTAATATTCTTGAAAATTGGAAATCATTACCGTTTGCCCTAAAGAACATAGAAGTGTGGCGCGATCCATAAAATCTTGCTCATCGATTTCGCCTTCCGCTTTCAAGTTTGACAGGGTAATTTCAAAAATTACAAGGGATTTATTGGCATCAACTTTATTCTCTTTGAGAAACATCTCGTAGGAGCGCTCAAACATATCCATATTGACTTTAGTCACCGGTCTAAAACTACCACGTAAGGCCAATACATTTTTTTTGTAGAGAATTCTTGCAGGAAGGATATTGTTGCCGTCTGGGCCAAAAATAACGGCTTCAGTCATGCCATTTTTAAGCAATTGTAGGCTCATGAGCCTGTTGTCAACATCGCTGAATTTTGGACCATCAAAATTTATAGTGTCTATTTCAATCTTATCGTGGTCAATGTGATCGTACAAATAGCGCAAAAGCTTCTTGGGTTGATCGTGTTTGTAAAAGGCCCCGTAAATCAAGTTAACCCCTAGAACGCCTAGTGTCTGCTGTTGTAAGACAGCTTCAGTTTCTTTAAAACGAATGTGTAAGACAATTTCACTATAGGCCTCATCCGGGTCTGTTTGAAAACGAATACCAACCCATCCATGACCGAGATATTTTTTGGCAAAATCTATAGTCGCTACAGTATTGGCATAGGCAAAAAACATCTTGCGAGGGTGCTTGTCTCTGGAGATCCGTTCCTCGATGAGTTGAATCTCATGGGCCAACATCTTTTTAAGCCGAGCCTCTGTTACATAACGGCCTTCGGGTTCAATACCATAGATTGCATCACTAAAATCCTTGTCATACGCCGACATCGTTTTGGCAATAGTACCTGACGCACCGCCGGCTCTAAAAAAATTACGCACCGTTTCTTGCCCTGCGCCAATTTCTGCGAAGGTTCCGTAAATGTTTTCGTTAAGGTTAATGCGAAGCGCCTTGTCTTTAATTGACGGAATCGTTTGAAACTTCTTGTCGCCAGGAATAAGATCGGGCATGGTTTTGAACTCTGAGATTACACTACAAAGGTACTAATTACCCCTGCCTAACAAAAAAAATACTGCTATTTTTGTACTTATGATGGCCCCGATTTTATTGACCTTTCTCGGCACTGGAACTTCCCAAGGAATTCCGGTAATCGGAAGTAAACATCCCGTCTGTTTGAGTAGTGATCCCAGAGATCAACGCTTAAGGGTCTCAGTGCATTTGCAGTGGGAAAATTACTCATGGGTTATTGACTGTGGGCCGGATTTTCGTCAACAAATATTGCGCAGCCAAATAACGCATTTGGATGGGATCTTGATGACCCATGAGCACAATGATCATATGGCTGGATTAGATGACGTTCGTCCGTTTAATTTTATGCAAAAACAGGAAATCCCGTTGTTTGGATGTGCCCGTACTCTTGAGGCGATAAAAACCCGATTTCCCTATATATTCGTAAAAGAGGATAAGTACCCTGGAGCACCAGGAATTAGGCCAGAAATCATTAGCGCTTATAATCCGTTTTCATTGGGTGGAAAAACAGTCATGCCCATTCAGGCCACCCACGGTTCTTTACCCATTTTGGGTTTTAGAGTGGACAATTTCGCTTATATGACAGACGTTAAAACATTAGACTCTGAGGCTAAATCACATCTTAAACAACTCGATGTTTTAATTTTAAGTGCCTTAAGAAATGAACCACATCCAATGCACTTGAATCTCCCTGAGGCCTTGGATTTAATTAATGAATTAAAACCGAGACAAACCTATTTGACCCATATTAGTCATCTTATGGGATTCCATAAGGAGGTATCTGAAGCATTGCCCGAAGGTGTCTTTTTGGCCTATGATCAACTAAAAATTGAAATCTGATGAAGTCGAGAATTTATATGTATTTGTTTTTCTTTAGTATTTTACTGGTACTATTTATGTATGTCAATCAATCGGCTATTTTTGAGCGACAGACCGCTGTGATTAATTCTTTGGAACAAAAACAGTCAGTCCTAAAGGATTCAGTTACCACCTTAAAACAAGAGATTTCAGAATTACTTTATTTTGATTTACTCACTAATGATTCGGCGAGAACTTATTTTGAACAAATAGGTTTAGAACCTGAAGACGCGGCAAATCAGGTAAAAGAGCTAATTTATGAATATAATCTTCAAAAAGGAGGGAACCCCTTAGTGCCCTTTGCCAATGCCAATGGACAATGGAGGATTAATCGAATAAAGTTTTTAAATCATCGCTGGATTATTGCCGATTGTAGCGATGGCAGGGCTTGGGGTGAACTATGGATTGAATACTTTTTTGACCAAGAGGGACAACTGGATTTGACCGTAGAATCTTCAGTTTTGTACCCCTGACCCCTGAATTTTGAGTTTTCGTTCAAAAAATCAAGAAAAATTAGCCGTTTAAAAAAGAATTTAGCGCCGCAAAATTCTCTGGCGACACGCCATGCCCTACAGGAAATTCATGGTATTCTAAATTACAGCCGAGTTCTTTTAAACGCGTACTTGAATTACGAGCCCACGCCACAGGAATCACTTGGTCCTGATCGCCGTGTGAGGCAAAAAATCGGGTTTCTTTACAAGAATTAAGCGTCGTATTATCAGGTAAAAGTTCTTCATTTATATATCCGCTCAAACAAATTACTTTGCTCAGATGACCATGGCTCATGGCCGCAGCATAACTCAATATTGCCCCTTGACTAAACCCAAGTAAATTGATGTCGAGAGAATTAACATCTATTTGTTTCGTGATTTTATTTATAACCTCTAAAACGAGTTGCACAGATTGTTTGCCTTGTTGTTCATCACTCCATTTGCCTTGAGGTTGGTCAAAGTATATATTGTACCAGGCATAACTTGGTCCTCCCAGAGGAATCGGTGCTTGTAAGGCCACGATGGCGAATTTTTCGTGGATATAGGGCGCAAAGCCATATAGATCGTGCATATTGCTGCCATATCCATGCAGTAATACCAATAAAGGGGCGTTATTTTTCAACGCACTAGGACGATATAAATGTGAGAGCGGTAAATCTAAAGGCCCGGTAATCGAACTCATTGTTGATCGAGGAATTTAAACCATTTCTGAAAAGCATTGCTCAAATAGGGCACGCCGCGTTTTTGATTGAGCATAGCCATTAACAAGGAGTAGATCCAAAAGCAAAATACGGTCCAATAAACGTAAAAGCCTATAGGGTAGTTTTGGAGCCACACCGCGGCAAAAAGCCCCAATAATAAACCAAACATATTCTTGATATGCCAACTCGTTTCGGGGTCTTTGTAATCTTTATTTAACTGATAGGCAATCAGCAGACCGATAAACGTCAAATAAGCAATAATTCTATGAAATTTTGGCGCCGTACCTTGACTATTGCTCATTCCAAAACTGTTTGCTTCCGTTAATGATACCAAATACGCGTCCTTTGGTCGCGCAACCTACTAGCGCCGCATTTTTAGACTTTGAACTAAGCTGTTGGATTTGGACTTCACCAGTGCCTTCAGGGTTGAATACGGTTAAGTTTGCCTTGCATCCCGTGGAGATTGATTCTGTTTCTAAACCAAAACACTGGCGCAATCCCGTCAGTGCCTTAACCGTAAGATCAAGATTATTGGTTATTTGCGCCAATACTCCAAATGTTTGCTCAAGGCCAACACTCCCAAACATCGCTTGGTCAAACTCTACATTTTTGTGTTCGACATCAATCGGGTTATGATCACTAGTTACTCCGTCAATTGTACCGTCTAAAAGCCCATCGAGTAATGCCTTCTGATCTTCGTGTTCTCTTAATGGAGGCATGAGTTTGTAATTTGAATCGAAGGACTCAAGAACCTGATCGGTTAAGGCTAGATTATATATCGCAACACTACAGCTTACATTTAATCCTTGTTTTTTGGCCTCACGAATAAGCCCCACAGATTCTGCTGTAGATATGGTAGGGATATGTAATCGCCCACCAGAATATTTCAGTATACTTAAATCCCTTTTTATTTGAAGGTGTTCGGATAGTTTTGGAATTCCCTTGAGCCCGAGTTGAACACTTTGAGCACTCTCATTAATCATTCCGTTTATGCCCAGGGAAGCATCCATGGGGAAGGAGCAGATTAAGCCGGAGAACGATTGAGTATACTCTAAGGCGAGTTTTAAAATATTGGGGTCTTTTATGGGCTTTTTATAATCGCCAAAGGCCAGAGCTCCAGCGTTATGCATATCATAGAGCTCACATAGATCATGGCCTTGAGTGTCTATGGTTAGTGCTCCAATCGGAAGAAGGCTCACTAAATCTTCTTTGGCCTTTATAAAACTCACGGCTGCCTGACTTTGGGTCACTGGGTTGGTATTGGGTTGTACTCCGATTGCTGTAAACCCCGATTTGGCAGCCACTCGGCTCCCGTTAATGATGGTTTCCCTCTCTTCAAACCCAGGTTCACCTAAAGAAACAGAAGGGTCGAACCATCCAAAAGACACGTGTGCATTGGGAAGGTCTATCAGATTAGCATTTTCATCATTAATTGATGGAGCAATGTTTTCTATAATGCCCTGATCAATTAAAATATCCACCACTTGTTTGTGGAAAGGCCCCTGAGGATCAATTATTGTAACCGATTTAAGCAGTGTTCTCATGTGGTTTGTTTTAAAATGAACATTTCGGCCATAAAGCAAATCAATGCAAAAATAGCAAACCAAACCCATAGTTGTTTGCCTTCAACGTTTTGAGTGATCATGGCCATGGCATTATCCATGTTTTTAGTTGTCTTTATCTCTGTTGCCCCTGATTCTGGAAAGTTGAAACTACCATGACTCTCATTTCTGGGGTGATTAAAGCTAAATCCACCGATCTCATTTTCATCAAGCCGTGCTGAGTAATGCCCTGAATTAAAGTCAATGCCTTCAAAATCAACAGATATATAGTCCTGCATCTGTTGTTGCCTTGGAATAATTTGTTCACTTTTTTGCGCTAAAATAACCACTTGATCAGCGATCAAAGTTCCTGCTAACACGGATCGTTTGGAAGCATTATTGGTCTGATTTTCAATAGAACTTTCACTAATTGTCGGGTAGTAGAGCTCTGGGAAAATTTGAGTCTGTCGCGCTAATTGAATTAAGGTGATTACACTCAATGGAGATTGATCAAAATTAGTACCCGGTCCGGTAATTGGGCCGGTAAAATAATAAATACCGTCTCTGCCAAATAAATACGGGGTTCCTTGGTCAAAAGATAGTAATGTGCTGAGCTGGGTATTGACATTAAAACTTTGACCTATAATTGGATACTGAAAATCTGCCACATTTTGCTCAAATATAGCCTTGTAAAAAGGATCCTTTGCATTAATCTCAATGACCCTTCTGGACTGCCGATTTGACGATATAATGCGTCCTAATTTAAATTCATTGAGTAATTGTTCTGAGGTCTCTAGGGCCTCAATCTCAGGGATAATCACGAGCCCACCACCACTTAGTAGGTGTTCATTTAAGGCCCCAAGTAATGCGTTATTTATTGAGGAGAGTTGGTCGAGTACGATTAAATTTTGGTCCTTTATTAATGAAAAGTCCAAATTACCTAACGCTCTTTGGTCATAAGAAAAGTCGTTTTCATCAAAAATACTGCGCAGTATAGCATTAGACTTCTGACCAATGCTCAAGACTTTCACCTTTGGTTGCGGGGGTACATTAAAATATAAAGTGTCATCATAACCTAAGCCGCGATCCTCGATGGTTACCATTCCTTTGAATTTATTGAGGGTTCCCAAATCAAAATCGACTATTTTGTCTTGGCCAGGAGATAATTTTGTGCCTGTTTGTGTAAACAGTTCGTCTTCTTTATAAACACGAATAGTTATGGACTGCTCTTCATTGATCTGATTACTGAGCAAAACACTTAAGCGCGTTTGATCTGGATCAGCGCGATCTATAGAGGCTTTTTCAAGGCAGATGTTTGTTCGATCAGCGGCGATTAATGAACGCAGGGTTAGTTCGATGCCCTCTAAATTAGAAGGTACCGACCAATCTTGATGATCCGTAAACCAAATCAAGTGTCTGTTTGATGCGCCCATTTGCGCAAACATGCGTTGGGCATTCAGGGCCACTTGTTCTGGTGTGAGTTGACGTGGACTCGCGCTCAGTGATAAAATCGTTTGTTGAAAATCATTTATTGATTGATTTGGAAATTGAGTGTCATTAGTGAACCAATTAATTTGATTTCCATCGAGTGATTTGCTCCATTGATAAAGCTCTTCTTTGGTTTCAGAGAGTAGGGAAGCGCCTGAGGGGCCTTTGGCGGTCGTACTAAACGAATTGTCTAGGTATAAGAGATAAACTGGGGCGTCTTGTTTTATGTTGCTTTGCTCAGGAATTGTGGGTAGGGCAAAAGCCAGGATAATCCCGGTAAAATAACCGAGTCTAAGCAATAAAATCAACCACTTTTTTAATTTTTGATAGCGATGTTGCTCTTGTTTGAGATTTTCAAGAAATAATAGATTAGAGAATGCAGTTGGTTTGAATATCCGAAACTCAAAAAGATGAACAATGATCGGGAGGGCAAGAAGAATAAGAGCGGTAAGTATTTCCGGCCTGAGAAATGTCATTGACTCAATAATTGCGCAAATATACACTAAATAAAAAAGACACCTGAAAAGATGTCTTTTTTACGTGATAAATTATGTTAATTTTTCTGAGACTAATAACACAGCTCAAAGCCCATAGCCCAACTGTTTCCACCTAAAGGGTCACCATCGGCCCAAGCGCTTTCACTTTGTCCATTGCTATTGACCACTTCAGCATGAGCGGCATGAAAGTAACATATTGACGAAGATACATCAGGTCCGACAAAGGTGAATTCCTGTGTGCCATTGGGGTGTGTTCTCTTGTAGGGAAAACGACCGACTTGTGGGTTTCCTCCATTATTCACAGGTAAATCAGAAACATCTCCTACAAATAAATGTGTTTTCTTTAGCGACCAATCTCCACTGGTTTTGTAAGTCACATAGACTTGATCATAATAATTGGCCACTTCTACGCTTCCAATTAAAATGTTTTGGCCAGCGTATAAATCGGCGACATGCACGATTCCGTAATTGTTTCCACTGCGACGTTCTTGCAGTGTCTGTGTCTCTACATTCATGGGCTCTTGACTACAGCTCCAAAAAGTTAATAGGCTAAGGGAAAGTAATAAGTATTTCATGAGTTGACTTTTTAGGGTTAATCAAATTTGGGGTTTGATACCGTCAAAGATACATGAAAAGTTATTATTTAAACGTTTAAATGTAAAATTATTCGATGAAATGCAATATTTTAAACAAAATCATGATTTAGGCCTATGCCAAAAAGCGCAAAATCATATTTCACAGGGTCTTCAGGGTCAAAGCCTCGGAGCGCCTTATCGAGCTGGTGTAAGGCTAAAATATCATTTTGTTTTCGAGTGATTAAACCCAGAGAACGCGCAACATTACCGGTATGTACATCTAAGGGGCAGGAGAGTTGACTCGGCTTAATTGAGGCCCATAGGCCAAAATCAACCCCGCGGTCACACGGGCGTACCATCCATCTTAAAAACATATGCAGTCGCTTGGCGGCAGATTTATTTAAGGGGTCACTAATGTGCTTCTCACTGCGTTTTTGATGGGGGACCTCAAACATGCATCGACGAAAATTATGTATTGATTGATGTAAAAAGGGGGCTGTGTTGGGCGCCTTAAATACAGATTCAAGGCCGCCATAGTTGCTGTAAATATGCTTCAAACCTGAAATAAAAAATAAGAGATCTGAACTGTTAAAGGTCCGGTGAACAAAATGGTTCATAAGGTTTAAGTCACTTTGTTCATGATTCAGGATAAAATCAAAGGGCGCATCATCCATCAGAGACATCATTTCCTGTGCATTTTTAATGATTGTTTTTCTTTGTCCCCATGCTATTGTTGCTGTAAGGAGCGCCGCAATTTCTATATCCTCCTTATGATTGAACCTATGTGGTATTTGTAAGGGGTCCTCAGCAATAAATCGATCATTGTAATACAACTCCAGTTTTCGCTCGAGCAATTCCTTTACGGCTTTGGGGCGCATAATTAAAGTTTGAAATTACCGTTTTCCATAACCAACTGACGATCTGCCATTTGTGCTAAATCACTGTTGTGTGTTACGATAATAAACGTTTGATCGAAGGCTTTTCTCAAATCAAAGAAGAGTTGATGCAGTTCTTGCGCATTTTGGGTATCGAGATTTCCACTCGGTTCATCGGCCAAGATTAGTGCCGGTTGATTCATTAGGGCTCGTGCTACGGCCACTCTTTGCTGTTCTCCACCAGAAAGCGCTCCAGGCTTATGGTCAAAACGATGACTTAAACCGAGGTAATCGAGCAGTTCTTTTGCTCTAATTTGCGCATTACTCATGCTTTGGTTTTGAATCAGCGCCGGAAAGCAGACATTTTCCAAAGCACTGAACTCAGGCAAGAGCTGATGAAACTGAAAGATAAATCCAAGGGATTTGTTTCGAAATTGGGCTAGGGCCTTAGCGTTTAAATCAAAAGGGTTGATGCCGTTAATGCTGAGGCTGCCGTGGTCCATGCGATCTAAGGTGCCAAGGATATGCAATAAGGTCGTTTTCCCAGCTCCAGAAGCCCCGACTATCGAAACGATTTCACCTTTTTTCACAGTAAGATCAACTCCTTTGAGTACTTGAAGTTGACCGTAATGCTTGGTAATGTTTTTGGCTTGAATCATTATGCCCATTTGAAATTGAAAATTACAGTATTAAATTAAGGCAACCAAGCCTTAGGCATTGGTTTTAATATGTTTTGGCGATTGACTTACGGTCCTTACATTTACGTTGCGATTAAAAAAGCATCGATATGGAAAAAATTGTTTTGGCGGGCGGTTGTTTTTGGTGTACCGAAGCGGTATTTACTGGGGTTAGCGGGGTGCGTTCCATAGTCTCTGGATTCAGTGGAGGTCATATAAAGAATCCCGCTTATCGTGAAGTTTGCCAAGGTCGCACGGGTCATGCGGAATGTATTGAATTAACCTACAATCCAAAGGAATTGCCCCTTGAGGTTATTCTTGATTTATTTTTTAAAACACACGACCCCACAACATTGAATCGTCAAGGACACGATGTGGGAACACATTATCGCAGTGCGATATTTTACACCACTGAAGATCAAAAATCAACAGTAGATGCGTATATCATTGCCCTAGATCAAAATAGGGTATATCCTAGTCCTATTGTCACTCAAGTCGCGCCATTTGAGGCTTTTTATCCCGCCGAGGTTGAGCATCAAGAGTACTATAAAAACAATCCATACCAGCCCTATTGTCAGTTTGTCATCAAACCAAAGCTTGATAAAAAAGAAGAGTATTTGACCAAAAAATAATCAAATACCCTCATTTTTATCTTTTAAAGGGTATTGTTTTCGAAGCGTTAATTATTCCACAGTAATCGGAAACGTCACCGAGAGATCAGTTTCACCACCAGCACCTGATAAAGTCCCATCGTTCGGTTTCAGAGGCTCGTGACGTAAGGTGAAAGTCATTGTCCCTTGACCTGCTGAGGTCGTGGATAGAGAAAATGATAATCCCAAAGGATTGCCATTCCCGTCAAAATCCAAATATTGGGTGGTGAGGCCCAAATTAGCGCTCTGTGTGTAAAAAAACTGATGGGCATTACTTTCCGCAGCCACTTCCTCGTGAATGGGTTCAGCGGGGTTTTCGGTTTCGTTGAGTAGCTCTATAACTCCTGTGTAGTTGGTCGCGACACTCAAAGGTGCTGAAACAGAAATCGTAGGGTCATTGGGGCCATCGCCATCTAAATCTTGACTGTTCAAAATAATGGATTGTCCAGCGTTTGACGTTAAGGTTACAACAAGTGTGGTAATTACTTCTTCCTCATCA
>RFXU01000450.1 GCA_009921505.1 Flavobacteriaceae bacterium | reverse complement strand
GGCCCCGTATGACCCACCGTTTGATACCGTATGACGTGTCGTTTGGCCCCGTATGACCCACCGTTTGATACCATACGGAGGTTTAACTTCACGATGCAAGCAACTGAGTTTAAAGAGAAAATTCACTTTTGAGAAACCTCACTTGTTCAACAGTTCAACTCAACTGCTTATACTACTATACAGTATACTATACTATAGAGATCAATGACTTATACAGTGTTGTTCATGTATACTATACAGTAGAACAGATCAATGACTTATAAGTTGAAGTTGATGTTTTGGTTGAAGTTGGTTTTGGTGGCGGGGTGGGGTAGAGCGAACCATTTGAAATCATTTGGGATATTCCGTCGGATAAGTCATTGTATTTGTTAGAGAAAACCGAGGGGCACCAAGTGCCTCCTGTGCGCTGTCCACTGCCGTTCAGCGCCCCAACCTCTAATGGTTTAATGTTAAACCAAATCGGGGCAACGGTTTAATGTTAAACTATCTCGAGGTGAATGGTTTAACGTTAAACCATCTTGGTGGGAAAGGTTTAACGTTAAACTATCTCGTATCTGACTCACGCTTAGGGCGGAAAATGGTTTAACGTTAAACCATAGAGTCAGACCCCGGACTCCTAACCCGTCCCCTACTTGCAAAGTGTCCGCCTTGCTTTCCTGGCCTCACTTATTAATATAGTGACTTCTGCGAGGATTACAAGAGGGGCCAGGCAGATTTTTTCACTTTTTTTTCAGAAAATTTTTCTGCGGTGGCCTCTTGACCTTGCGGTGATCGGTGACTATATGTATAGTATGAAACGCAACAACGGAGGGCTCCAAATGCGTGACTTTGAAATGTTCTCAGGTGCTGGCAACGCTGCGGTAGGCGGCATTGTCGATCAAGCGGTAGACGCTTTTGACAACCGGGACGATGCGTGGGACTGGGCTGCTAATGAACTTGAACTGCTCGCAGCAACCAGCACCTACGGTGAAGCAGACGACACCGCAGTCCGCGAAGCAGTATGGGAGGCGTTGATCGCAGCGTTCCCCACTCCGATGTTTAAGAGTGTTCGCGTGTGAAAAAAAATTCCGTGCACCTCTTGACAAAGGGGTGTGCGGTGACTATATGTATAGTAT
>RFXU01000449.1 GCA_009921505.1 Flavobacteriaceae bacterium | reverse complement strand
GATAATAAATCGAATCCCAGGCATTTTTACCGTGACAAACAGATTCGACTCTTCTTTGAACAAATCTTGGAGCAGTCGCTGCTCTAAATCTTCACGCACTTCTTCCAAAGTCTTTCCGAGGACAGGCAATTCACCAATGACTGGAATGCGAATATTACCGTGAATATCTACCACGAAACCATTAAAATAAAGGTCTCCCTCCTCGGTGGCATTAAGCACCTCATTGGATGTTGGGTTAAAAAAACCGATTTGTTCCTGGTCCAAAGCCTTAATCCGAATACTGAGTAAATCATTGACCTGAAGCCTGTAGGGCGGTATGCTCGGTGTCAATGCTACTAAATCTTCACTCTTTTGCGCTTCATTTTCTTGAAGATAAGTAAGGCGTTTTATGGGCACGCAAGAACCCATAAATAAGACTAGAAAGATAAGTAGATACAATGCGTTTTTAGGCATAGCCATGGGGTTGTTTGCACAAATATAACCTAAGGCATTTAAAAACAAAATGCTTTTGCCTTCGAACTCTATTATTTGCCTTTATTTTGTATAAGTTCCATTTGCTAATTACGAACTTGGCAGCAACAGCATCATGATTAATTTTAACTCTTTTCGATACGCCCTTTCGAGCTATTTAAAATTTCTTTGGCAGTCTACTAATGCCCATGGAATCCATTCGCCTTTTGTCTATGACCTGGTTACCAAATGTTTTTATGACCAAAATAAATATCCTAACTACCAAATACTTGACAACATCCGAAAGGAACTCACCCACTCAAATGACTCCATTCAAGTGCTGGATTTCGGCGCTGGCTCCAGAGAACAGGTTTTACAAAAAAGTCATATACGCCGAGTAAATAAGATGCTCAGTAGCGCAGCGACCTCTGCAAAAAGACAGAAACTATTGCTTCGTTTGGTTCAATATTTAGAGCCCAAAAATATACTCGAACTTGGCACCCACTTAGGGATGGGTACATTGGCCATGAAACTCGGAGCTCCAAAGGCTACCATAACCAGTATTGAAGGCTGCCCAAATACTTTTGACTTCACAAAAAATAAAATTGAACGTTGGCTGGGCGTGGCCTTGCCCTCATCAAAAAATCTAAAGTCCGATCAAATACAACTCATAAACAGCTC
>RFXU01000448.1 GCA_009921505.1 Flavobacteriaceae bacterium | reverse complement strand
TCATCTAAGATCGCCCTGAGAACAGGCAAATTGATTGACCATGTAAAGATCGGCAATCAACACTTTGCCACCTCAAAAGAGGATCAGGCTTTCCTCTATGCCATGAGGGAGATGTAAAATGAATCGCTTATTGAATGACATTTGTCTAATGATGGTATTGGGGTTGTTCGCAACCCCACACATCTTAACGTTTTTAAAGAGTCTTGATATGGGAATGATCGGTTCCTTTATGCTTGGTGCGTTTTTATTTTAGGGGGATTTATGCACATTATTATAGCAGGGTTGTTATTGATTTTACTGGGGGTTCTTATTCCCCTTATTATCGGGGGGGTGTTATGAAGTATGTAAAATTCATTTATTTCCACCCCATGATTGCCAAAAATAGCAATGGGGATACGATTAAGGTGAAATTCCCAAAGCGCAGACCTGAATTAACTTTGATCAAAGGGGGGCTTTATGAGCGATAAGGAAATGGAATTGCACTTATTAACCCGCCATACCTATTGCCCTATTTGCGGGGATAGGCTGGCAGATCATGCTGTTGAGGAGTTGGGAAATTGCCACCACAGAAAACAGCTAAAGGATATTTTTAGAAAGGCAAATGCAGAATAAAAAAGGGGGGTGGAATTCCACCCCTTTATACATTAGCCCACTGCAAATAAAGTAATGCCAAGCCTAGAGCGATGGCGATTATGTCTAGTGTTGCGTTCATTATCTTCTTCCCGTTATTCTTATTCTAGCCCTTGCCCTACCATTTTTGATGCTTCCTGATGGGTGATGCCCTACACTGCCCTTTACCCTGCCATTTTTGATACTTCCAGAGGGGTGACGTGATACACGCACACGCGCACGACCACCGCCTCGCCCTTTACTATAGGCAGGGTTATGTATGGCAAAGAATATGGCGATGGATAGGGTTTTGAGAATAATCATATCCGACCTAAAGCCCGTTGCATTTCGGTGATGTTGATAAAACGTGCTTGCGGTGATCGTTTTATAACGCCTGAATAATTGCACTCATATTCAAACATATTGCCATGTAGGACATTATCAACACGGATAAGATCGAGGGTTACGGCTGTAACTCTTTCTAAATCTCTTTTTTCAACGACTAGATCACCATTTCGCCATTCTCCCGC
>RFXU01000447.1 GCA_009921505.1 Flavobacteriaceae bacterium | reverse complement strand
CAACCGCAGGTTGGCATGATGTATGCTGTAGAATTATCTGTAAGTCGTTGATTATCAACAGGTTACGCGGCGGGGGGCCCCAACGTAACTCCTTGCGAAGCAAGGAGTTAGGGGTTGTCAAGGATATTCTTTTGACTTGCAAACGCGGTTGGCATGGGTTATGTTATGAGGATGAAAGCAAGCAAGGGATTTGCGTCAACAATGGTGTTGGCGTATAGTGAAAAAAAAACATGTATATAATGCTTGCAATGGTGACTGGCCTATGCTTGGCCGTCCTTAAAAAAGACCAAGATTGATCTTGGTTGTTGCACCCCACCCCCCTAGCGGGGGTGGGATTTTTTTTATTGACTTTTTTTTGAATCTGTGGAATATTTATTCCATGAACAATACGATTACCTTTACAGTCAAACAAGCGGTGGAATTCATTGGTGGGTTTTCTAAACCATCCAAGATGCCGTGCCACGGATTTTCTATTCCTGCGCGTCATTGCAAAACAGGTGCCAAGTTGCGCAACGTCAAAGATTCCATTTGTTCTATATGTTATGCACTGAAGGGTCGTTATGTCTTCAAGAATGTGCAAAACGCTTTAGATCGTCGATTTGCGAAACTCAAGGATGCCATGTGGGTTCAAGCTATGACTATTGCAATTAGTGGCACAGAGTCAAGCGGATATTTCCGTTGGCATGATAGCGGCGACATTCAAGACATTGATCATTTAGACCGTATTGTTCAGGTAGCAAAAAATTTACCACAAATTAAATTTTGGTTGCCCTCTCGCGAGTATAGCATTTTATCACAATGGAAAAAAGAAAATGGAGATTTTCCTGATAACTTAACAACCCGTTTGTCAGCTCTTAAAATCGACGGTCCCGCTCCCACTTCCATCGCGAAAAGATTAGGCTTGACAACTTCAGGAGTATCCAAAGAAGGTTTCACCTGCCCAGCTCCAGATCAGGGGAATAAATGCTTGACATGTCGGGCGTGTTGGGATAGCTCAGTCAGCAATATAAATTATAAAAAACACTAACACTTAACCCCCTAACCCCTTGAGTATCAAGGGGTTACGTGGGCGGGGGCCCCAACGTAAGTCGTTGATTATAAAAGAGTTAACCCCCCTCTCAGTGTAAGAGATGATCCAC
>RFXU01000446.1 GCA_009921505.1 Flavobacteriaceae bacterium | reverse complement strand
ATCAATTCAAATGAAAAATCTATTTTTATTGGGCGCGACATTAATATTCGCAGCCTGCAGTGGTCCGAACCTTACAGAATCTGAGGTCCGTGAATTTGCCATCAGTCATATTGAAAATCAAGTCGGCCTAGACGATGCTGTCCCCGGATATGTTGCGGGTATTGCCGAAGATGCCCTTCTCTGGAATAATCCATTTTGGCGTAATAAACCACGCTCTATTGATTTGACTAATGTGGATGGACGTGTATTTTATGAAGATTCTATCAAAGTTACCTTACATGATGTCTACCTAATGGGTCAGCACGCCAACGTTATGGGTACCATCCAATGGTATGTCATGGGTGAGAATACGTTTTATCGAAACTTTTCGGGTGTGGTCACCAAAAATAACGGACAAATGCAATGGGAACGCTTTGTAGGGGCCGATAATTCTGCTGGTTCATCAGGATTTGTTTGGCCAACTACGGAAATAGAGGGCGGTAATCGTGCCTTCCGTGACATGCGTATGGCCATGATGAATTTGGATAATGAACGTGCTCTGGCCCTCTCAGATTCGTTAGTTGAAGTAGATCCTAATTGGGCAACGGCGCACCTAGGACAACTACATTATTATTGGTTTAAAAGAGATAAAGATAATTTTATGGCTTCCAAAGATGCTGCAATGTCAAAAATTGACAATGCCTCTCGCGCTGAAGCTCATTTAATTAAATCTTATGATTTAGATCGAGAAACACGCCTGTCTGAGTTACGCAGTGCCATGATGTTTGCTCCAGTAGATCCTATGGTTCGCATATGGTATGCCTTTAACGAACAAGACAAAGACTTAGCAAGAGATGTCGTTCAAATTGCTTGGAATCGCCTACCCCAGAACGGTGCGGTGAATAATATGATGGGATACATCTATATGGACTTGGAAGATATGGAAAAAGCACAATTACACTTTGAGCTTTTTATGCGGGCCAACCCCGATGTAACCAATGCTTACGATTCCTACGGTGATTTTTATGCTGAATTAGGCGATAACGAAAAGGCCAAAGAAATGTATATGATGGCTTATGCCAAAGATTCCACATGGACTGCCTCGAAAGAAAAAGCTGAAGCACTAAAATAGTGCGCATTTTGTGATTATTTTTTTCGATG
>RFXU01000445.1 GCA_009921505.1 Flavobacteriaceae bacterium | reverse complement strand
AAGATTGTGTTGTTGTTGTTGAGGGGGCAGAAGATGCCTTGGCCATGCACCAATATGAGGGCTGGTTAAATAATGATTGGGATGTGTGGGGATGTGGCGCCCCGCCATCCGTATGGGCTGTATTAGGGCGTAGCGGGTTTTTGAATTGCATTTATCCAGATGGCGCGGATGTGCGGATTTATCTGGATCGGGATCAATTCACAGCTGTGGGGGAGGTTGCGTTCCGGAAGTTTTTAAAAAGGTTAAAGGATCGTATGGATCGCAGACAGGCCAAAGGATTAGGCCGTTATTTCCTTTCATTTTTCGAGGGGAAAGCCAAAGACTATAATCAAACGATTATCGAAAAAATAGAAAATAAAGAAATAATTAACCTTGCAAGTGTAACCTTATGAGGTGATTATAAAAACCCCCACAATATAAGCGCATATTGTGGGGGAAGTAAAATCAAACCTATTCACACCCCAAAATTAGGAAAGAGGTATAAAATGGATAATACAGGATTAACGGCAGAATTACAAGCGTTTTTAGATGATGACACTATAGATAGTGTTACAGATACCCCAAAAGAGATAGATATTGCGATTGCGTTCGATTGCGATTTATGGCTCGAAAAAATCAAAGAGGCAAAAGCTGAGGCGTTAAAAAAGACAATCCCCGCAGAAATTGCGGCGCTCCCCATCACAATCCCCGCAAGCGATAGGGGAATTATCATTAAGGCGTATCAGGATCGCTACAAGGAATTATTTGACGCGCGCATTGCCAAGCCTGATGTGGTTTCATTGTTGGTTAAAAGAAAGCCAAAGGCGGTAAAAACAGCACAGGGCGGTCAGTGGTTCGACAATTGGATATGGATTACGGATCAATCTAAATTCTTGCATAAAGGCAAAAAAAAGCTAGTCACTAAAGACAGTTTTAACGTCATAAATGGAAATTTTATTCCTGAAGGGGAAAGCGGTCAAAAGCCCTCCGCAACAAAATTTATTGCAGATCATGGGCTTGTTGAGGTTGCCGATGGTATAACCTATATGCCGTCTTGTAATGATCTTATTGTGCATTTGGACGGGCAAAAACTGGTCAATACCTACAATGAAGGGTTGGGGATATTGCCAGCAGAAACCTATTGTGAGGGCGGAGCTGCGG
>RFXU01000444.1 GCA_009921505.1 Flavobacteriaceae bacterium | reverse complement strand
GTGCAATGCCTTGACTGATCAGAAGGCCCAGATAGGCATTTAGCTCATCAAGAGTTCCATAGGCTTCAATGCGTTGATGGTGCTTTGGCACACGTGCTCCGTCAAAAAGTGAGGTATTGCCTTGGTCTCCGGTTTTGGTATAGATTTTCATGAGCTAGTTTTTATTTTGTCGTTTTTGGCGCAGACCGTGGCGAAAATTACGTTGACTGCGCTTGCGCCGAGCTTTTTGTACGCGGAAGTTATTCCAAACCACCACAGCCAAAAGTAAAAACGCGATTAAAGTCCAGGTGAGCATGGGTTATTTTGTTTTGGTGTCGCTTTCGATGACCCCGTCACGCAAACGAATCACGCGGTGGGCATGAGCGGCGATATCTTCTTCGTGGGTTACGAGAATAACAGTGTTGCCTGCTTTGTGGATATCGCCAAATAGCTCCATTATTTCTAATGACGTTTTCGAATCGAGATTCCCCGTGGGTTCATCCGCTAAAATGATTGAGGGTTTGTTGACTAGTGCGCGCCCTACAGCAACGCGTTGCCTTTGGCCTCCTGAGAGCTGATTAGGTTTGTGGTCCATTCTGTCCGCTAAGCCCACATCTTCCAAAACTTCACTGGCTCTTTTGTGTCGCTGTGATTTGGGCGCCCCGGCATAAACCATAGGGAGCGCGACATTATCCAAAGCCGTGGTTCGGGGTAATAGATTGAAGGTCTGAAAGACAAAACCTATTTCTTTATTACGAATTTCTGCAAGCGCATCGTCGCTCATGCTGCTCACATCGACTCCGTTGAGCTCGTAATAGCCAGAGGTTGGTGTGTCTAAACACCCCAATAAGTTCATTAAGGTGGATTTGCCCGACCCAGAAGGGCCCATAAGGGCAACGTATTCCCCTTTTTGAATATCTAAATCTATTCCTTTTAGTACTTTAACAATCTCTTGACCGAGCGGAAAATCGCGGGTGATCGAGCGTATTTTTATGACACTGCTCATGTAATTTTATTTGAGTGATAAAGTTACTTATTTTATTTAGACGCGCACCACAAAGTGCTCTTTAGCCTGTTCTTTTCGGAAAAAAATGAACCCCCAAAAGTAGGTATCGATACTTACCGTGACCTGGGGGTCTTTTATTATTTCATTCCATGCCGC
>RFXU01000443.1 GCA_009921505.1 Flavobacteriaceae bacterium | reverse complement strand
GAAATATTTCACCACCCTCAGCGGCATTTACGGGTTGCACCGTAGTAAATCGGTCTAAATTATATAGATTTGGGTTGGGGCTAAAAGGAAAACGAGTGGGAACAAAGTAAGGACCCGTAGAACCTGTCACTTGTGTGCCTTGAACTCCATAAGTTCCAGGCTGTTGTGCTAATAGCTCTGCTCCTGTTGGCCCTATATCTGCCATTAAAACATCCTCTTCAGGCTCAGGCTCACTAAAGAATCCTGTTGCGGCTAATCCGGCTGTTCCCAGTAATGCCGTTGGCCCGAACTTCTGTATAAATCCGGGTTGAACCGCCTCAGCGGCCTTCTTTCCTGCTTCTAATGCAGCGGTTTGCACAGAAGTAAGAGAAGTATCTAGCCCTGCCGCCTTGGCGTTTGCTAAATATTCTTGAGTAGCTTTTATTTGTTCAGCATTAACCAAACGCACAAAGAGCCAAATCTCACGTGTTGTAAAAACAGGTATCGCCCATGCGCATATTAAAGCTCACAAAAAGGCCTTAAACGGTTTTACCAGGCACCACGCAACAATATTCCTCACCAGAATGACAGAACTTGCGTAAGCATGATTACATTTTAACATGAGATGAGTTTAAAAAATTTGAAGATTTTTTGGCATATATTTTGCTTTCCGGAACATTGGTCAGGAGTGCGCAAATATGCATTTAAAGAAAAGTAAGCGTAAAGTTTTCACATTATTAAACCCACTTTTGCTAAGCGCCTGCGGTAGTGACAACGTAAAAGATTTCCTTTCATGCAACGGTAAGTCAATCTGCGGCAGAGAAGACGCAGACACACTGATCGGCACAAGCGCAAACGATTTAATCCTTGGTTTCTTCGGAGATGATCAAATCGATGGATTGTCAGGCGACGATGTCATCAAAGGTCACAACGGGAATGATATAATCAATGCAGGCGATGGAGATGACCAAATCGAAGGTGGATCAGGAGACGATACTTTAAATGGGATGGCCGGCATCGACTATATTCTAGGCGGCTCAGGCTCCGACACAATCGATGGTGGCCAAGGAGATGACACAATCTATGGCGGACAGGGAGATGATACTCTGAATGGCGGTAGCGGTAGTGACATAGTCTTTGGTGACGATGGAAATGATTTAAT
>RFXU01000442.1 GCA_009921505.1 Flavobacteriaceae bacterium | reverse complement strand
ATCACAAACGGCGAGTAACCAGTCCCCAGCAACGACCTCACCACCAAAAGTGGCAGCGAAAGTTCCTCCTTCAGGAGCAAATTCTCCTGTAAAAGGGGCAGATCCTGAGGTAATGGGCGCAGCACCATCAACAAAAACAGTGTTGGTGTAATTATCACCTAATGAGCCATTGCCTGAGGATAAATCCAAAGTTGTCCCTGAAGGACTGACTAAATTAATGCTCAAATCACCATCCCAAGTGTGAGAAATATCAATGGTCACATTGGAAATTTCCCAATCAGCTCCAACCAATCCTGACTCAGACATCGAGGCCGAAAAGCTAGTCAAGGTAGGACAGGCATTATCCGGAATCGCACCGGTGGATCCTGTTAACGTAGTCTGTGCGTTGAGGCTAAAGGCCGCAGCAACAAACACGCTAAAAAGTGTTAAAATAATTTTTTTCATGTGTAAATAAGATTAGTTATTAGCGATTAAAGATATAAAATTTCCAAAAGAATAAAACAGTGAGGGCATAAAAAATGCGTTAAAAAATAGCGCATTACATACGAACTTACATTTAACGATGAAAATTACACCTCATCGAATAAAAACAAGCTGCTCTTCGTTTGATAAATCAGCAGCCCAATGATAACCGTCTAAGTTGAATGCTTTTATCTCATCTGCAGTATTCACATTTTGCTCGATTATATAACGCGCCATCAAACCGCGCGCATATTTCGCATAGACAGAAAGAACTTTATACACTCCGTTTTTGTTCTCCTTAAATACAGGAGTAATTACCTGGTTTTTGATCGATTTGAAATCCAAACATTTCGCATATTCGTTACTCGCTAAATTGACGATTAACTCACTATTTTCAAGCTCTTCGCTTAGGGCGGAAGTCACAGCAGACCGCCAAAATTCGTAGAGGTTTTTTGATTTTCCAATGGCTAACTTAGTTCCCATCTCAAGTCGATATGGCATTATTTTATCCAAAGGCCGAAGCAAACCGTATTGACCCGAGAGAATTCTCAAAGTATTCTGCATTAATTCATGTTTGGATTGTGATAAGGTGGAAACATTCAAGCCTCTGTAGACCTCGCCATTAAACGCAAAAACCGCTGGACGATTTTTTCCTCGTATTGACTGACTCGACCAAAGTTGATT
>RFXU01000441.1 GCA_009921505.1 Flavobacteriaceae bacterium | reverse complement strand
TATTTGGCATATGTCTATTATCTCAAGCTCTTTAAAAAGATAAAAGGCCTACCTCCCAAAAGAATCAAATTAGAGAGAATACGTATACCTGATTTTCGTAAAGCTATTCTATTAGCAGAAACCTATTTCAAGCATCAGCTTCGCGTCATCTAATGACCTATCTATACCTTCTTATCAATTTATTTACGATCTCTTACCCATTGGCACAGTCTTTTGAGAGGAGACTGCAATATTATAAGCGATTCAAAGCTTTATTCATCGCTATTGGATTAACTGCTGTATTTTTTATTGTGTGGGATATATGGTTTACAAGCATTGGGGTGTGGGGTTTTAATGAAAAATATTTGACCGGGATAAACATAAGTATACTTCCCTTAGAGGAATGGCTTTTTTTTCTTACTGTTCCCTTCGCAAGCGTATTTATATATGAATGTGTTTGGTATTTTCTACCACAGATTCAAAATTTCAAAGGAATTTCTAGTGCTACGATGATGCTGGGTACCCTGGCCGCCAGTGCGAAAGTGGGTTCCTGAAAGTAGGTCTGCGAAAAAATTTTCGTGAATTAAAAGTAGCGAATTAAAAGTAGCGCAGCGCAGCCTGCGCCAAAAAAAGTAGTAAAATTATGGACTTAGGTAGGTTAGTTAAAGCAGCGCGCGAGCGCGCCGAAGTGCGAAGTCTAATTCGTGAATTAAAAAGCGCCCCGCGCCGATTATACAGTAGTGGGCTGACGATGTCAAGTCTTTTTTGCACGGTTCGCCGCAAATAATTTTCGATGAAGCGAGTCTTTTTGGGCAAAATTTGCGCGAATTTTTCTTGACAAATGCCTAGTTTTTTGCGATAATATACACACTGAAATTCACTACTAACCCACAGGAGAGCGTTATGCCCTACACCAAAGCCCAGGAAGCGGCCCTGACCAAAGCCGCACCCGTGTCCTTCGAGGACGCCGCCCGCTTCGCCGCTGAGTTCGGCGTGTCCCAGCGGTCCGTGATCGCCAAGGTCAAGTCCCTTGACCTCGCGTACATCCCCAAGCAGGTCGCACCCAAGCGCCCGCGCGGGGTCACCAAGGCCGAGCTCGTGGCCGCCATTGAGAACTCTCGTGGCCTGCCCGCTGGCGCACTGGACGGGCTTGAGAAAGCCCCGGCCCGGGCCCTCAACATCCTCCTCGG
>RFXU01000045.1 GCA_009921505.1 Flavobacteriaceae bacterium | reverse complement strand
GGCGGAGTGAGCCGTCAAGAAACTAAGGCCTTGTTGCTGTCGGTATGGGACGATCAATCTCAGGAGGCTTTGCGCATTGACTTGTGGACTAAAACCATGCCTTTAGATCAGATGAAGGTATTTTTTCATCAAACATTAGTGGCGATGTCAGGAACATTCGAGCGCGCGACCAATGACGAAAAAATGGCGGCGACCATGCGCGATTTTTGCGATTATTTTGCCGAGAAATTGGAACTCGATACCGGAAATAAAAACCAGGATTAATCCTGGCGAAAATCGGCGTTGAGCTCGTGAATATAAGACAAGAGGGCTTCGCGCCCGGTGTTATTTGATGACGACGTCACAAAATATTGGGGCACTTCTTCCCAGAATTCAAGCAGCTTTTCTTTGTAATGCTCCACGGCCAAATTACAGGCATTGGGTTTGAGTTTATCTGCTTTAGTGAAAATAATATGAAAGGGGATCTGGCTTTCTCCTAAGTAGGCCATAAACTCAAGATCAATGGGTTGGGGCGCATGTCTAATGTCGACCAGTACAAAAGCCAAGACCAGTTGCTTGCGTTTTTCAAAATACTCGGTAATGAATTTTTGAAAGGTCTTTTTGCTCTTTTTGGAAACTCGAGCATAGCCATACCCGGGTAAATCCACTAAAAACCAATTTTTATTGATAATAAAATGATTGATCAGTTGCGTTTTTCCGGGACGTCCACTGGTTTTTGCGAGACTTTTTCGCTGAACCAACATATTGATTAATGAAGATTTTCCAACATTTGAACGACCGATAAAGGCGTATTCGGGCAGGGGTTGATTCGGGCACTTGTCAACCGCGCTGTTGCTCATGACAAATTCCGCAGATTTAACCTCCATAATCGTCGTTTAAATGGCTCTACTTTGAAGCCAGTGATGTAAATGTTGATTAAAAGTCTCCGGGTGTTCCATCATTGGAGCATGCCCACATTGGTCAATCCAATATAATGCTGAATCGGGTAGAAGTCTATTAAATTCATTGGCGACCTCAGGAGGCGTTACGGTGTCATTTTTACCCCAAATGATGCAAGTGGGGGTGTGCATTTTTGGAAGATCATCGGCCATATTATGCCGAATGGCGCTTTTGGCAATTGCCAGAGTTCTGATCAGTTTATTCCGGTCGTTTACGCTCGCATAAACTTCATCGACAATTTCTTTAGTGGCAATTTTTGGATCGTAGAACACATTTTGGGCCTTTTCCTTGATGTACTCGTAATCCCCGCGTTTGGGATAGGATTCCCCCATTGAATTTTCGTAGAGCCCGGAACTCCCTGTAATGACAAGCGCTTTGACCTTAGAAGGAAACAATTTAGCCAGTAACAAACCAATATGGCCCCCTAAGGAGTTGCCGAGTATGATTGCTTCCTCGAGTTGCATAAAATCCATAAACTTCGACACATGCAACGCCAAGTTTTTTACAGTAGTCTTCAGAATTGGTAAGCTGTAGATCGGTAATTCAGGGATGATTACACGGTAACCTTGTTCAGAAAAAAACTCCGTCACCCCTTCGAAATTGCTCAATCCACCCATGAGGCCGTGCAATATAATTATTGGTGTGCCTTCACCTTTGTCTAGATAAGAAAAGGACTTTTGCTTTTTGAGTATGTACCCCATAATTTGGTTTGACTGCCAAAAACAAATTTACATAAATTTTAACGAAATCAAGGGGGTTAGGACAGACTTAATCTTCTCATAATCTTCGCAAATTTTTGATTATGGAATGCCCTGTTCCTGCGTCAATTAAGGGAAAAATTCGACAGTAATCAACAGGGGTCAAAACTTATTAACAATGTGGTAAAAAGTGGTAAAAAGTGGTAAAATAATCTGTATATTTGAACAAATTCAACGCAAATCAAGGTGCTTAATCTCATTGGAACATATCATTGTAAAGCAGACAATAAGGGTCGGGTTATGGTTCCTGCTGATCTCAAAAAGCAGTTATCTCCTGTTCTTGCTGAAGGATTTGTATTGAAAAGAGCCGTTTTTCAGCCTTGTCTTGAACTGTATCCAATGGATCAATGGAATGAGTTGATGCAAAAAATTGGCGGTTTAAATCAATTCAATAGAAAGAATAATGATTTTACAAGACGATTCACTGCTGGTGTTCGTCGGATTGAACTTGATGCCACGGGGAGAATTAATATTCCTGCAGACTTGATGACGGTTGCGCAGATTAAACGCGATCTCGTTTTGACCGCTTCGGTGGGTATCGTTGAGATTTGGGATGCTCAGAATTATGAGCAGGCGATTTCCGACGCTGCCTTAGATTTTGCTGATTTGGCGGAAGAAGTAATGGGAACTCCAAATACGACTGCCAATGAGTTATCATGATCCCGTACTGCTGTCAGAAACTGTAGCGGGCTTAGCCATTAAGCCAGATGGGATTTATGTCGATGTAACTTTTGGAGGCGGTGGACATTCGCGGCATCTCTTATCGCAGTTGGGTCCCAAAGGGCGATTGATTGCGTTTGATCAAGACCAAGATGCGCTTGATAACCGAATAGATGATCCAAGGTTTTTACTGATTCATCAGAACTTTCGATATCTCAAACGATTTTTGAAGTTCCATGGTATTACTCAGGTCGATGGAATTATGGGTGATTTTGGGGTCTCGTCTCATCAGTTTGATGAAGGGGATCGTGGCTTTTCGACCAGATTCGATGGGGCGCTAGATATGCGCATGAATCAAGAGCAGGGGCTTACCGCGGCGCAAATACTCAATGAATATTCGGTGGAGCAATTGACGGTTTTATTTCGTGAGTACGGAGAATTGCGCAATGGGGCAAAACTCAGTCGGGTTATCGAAGCCGCGCGAAAAGAAAAAATGATTAAAACTACGGAGGAGCTCAAATCTATTGTGCGTCCATTTATGCCTAGAAACAAGGAGCACAAAATAATGGCTCAGATTTTTCAGGCCATTCGCCTGGAAGTTAATCAGGAATTAGCGGTTTTGAAAGAGTTCTTGCTGCAAACCAAAGAGGTAATCAAGCCCTCTGGTCGCTTGAGTTTAATTTCCTATCACAGTCTTGAAGATCGATTGGTTAAGCGCTTCATGCGCCACGGTCTTTTTGAAGGAATGCCAGAAAAAGATGTTTTTGGGCGCGCATTCATGCCGTTTAAACCGGTCGGTAAACTTATTGTTCCGTCTGCTCAGGAAATCGAAAAAAATAACAGGGCGCGCAGTGCAAAGTTGCGCATCGCTCAAAGGACAGATGAAGTATGAAAGATTCGCTACTTCATATTATTCGCGGTCAATTTTTGATCAATCAGGACGCCTTGAAGACTTGGAAGTTTATCTTGTTTTTGTCGGCTTTGGCTATGATTATGATCAGCAGTGCTCATCGGGTGGACAAAAAGGTGCATAAGATCGCTGCCTTAAGTGAAGAGGTCAAACAATTAAAAAGTCAATTTGTTGCAGGGCGAATGGCTTTGATGAATGCCAAAATGGAAACAAAAATCATAAAGGCCATGGGTAATCGCGGATTGTTTCCTTCTGAGGTTCCTCCGAAAAAAATAATTATCGCTTCAAATACTTCAAAAGATGAATAAGGATACTCTGGCCTTAAAGCGTTTTTATGTGGTAGCGGGTTTGCTATTTATAGTGGCCGTGGCGGTAGTCTTTAAACTCAGCCAAATTCAGTTCGCCCAGGGGGCGGAATATCGGGCCATGGCCGCCGAAAAGACGACTCAGAATATTCCAATTAAGGCCAATAGAGGAAATATTTACGCCCAAGACGGTAGTTTATTGGCCACCTCTGTTTCTCGATATGACGTAAGGTTTGACGCAATGACAGTGAGTGCGTCAAATTTCGAGAAACATATGCCAGAGCTGGCGCGCGCTCTAGGGGAATACTTTGGGCGCTCTACGTCTTATTATCAGAATATTCTTCAAAAGGCGCGAAGCGGCAATCGTCGGTATCAGATTATTGCCCGAGATTTAAACTACACTGATTTTTTGGCGGTTAAGCAAATGCCCTTACTCAACTTAGGGCCCAATCGTGGGGGCTTAATTGTGGTCCAAAAACCTACTCGAGAACATCCACTGGGTAAAATTGCAGAGCGATTAGTTGGACATAATACGACCTCGGATACGATGAAATATACCGTAGGCTTAGAGGCTGCCTTTGATTCTTTTTTGCGCGGTCAAGACGGTCACAGACTCAAGCAAAAAATTGCCAAAGGTCAATGGAAACCTGTTTCAGATGAAAATGAACTTGAGCCTCGAGATGGTTTTGATGTGGTCACGACCATTGACATCAACATTCAAGATATTGCTCATCATGCTTTATTGTCGCAACTCGAATATTACGAGGCAGAACACGGAACTGTTGTGGTTATGGAGGTTGCAACAGGTGCCGTTCGCGCATTGGCTAATTTGGGACGCACCGCTCAAGGGACCTATTACGAAAAGTTAAACTACGCTGTTGGGGAAAGTCACGAACCGGGCAGTACCTTTAAAACGATTGCTTTTGCCGCCGCTTTGGAGGATCGCGCTATCGACACGGCCCAGATCGTCGATACACGCCTAGGGAGCAAGGCCTTCTATGGGCGAATGATCACCGATACCAAAGGACACGGGAAGATTTCTGCTGCTCGTGCTTTAGAGGTCTCTTCAAATATTGGTCTGGCGAGCTTAATTGATGACGCTTATAAAGATGCTCCCGAACGTTGGCTCAATTATTTCAAGCAATGGCATTTAGATACCGTGATGGGTTTGCCAATTTCTGGAGAGGGCCGGCCTGAGATTCCGCGCCCTGGCGATCGTAAGTGGAGTAAGAATGCCTTGCCGTCTATGGCTTATGGCTATAATCTGCGAATGACCCCACTTCAGGTATTGACTTTTTACAACGCCCTGGCTAATGAGGGGACCATGGTCAAGCCCCGCTTTGTGGACCGTATTATCAGCGACAATAAAGTCATTCACGAGTACGGCCCTGAAGTGATGCATCCTAAAATCTTGTCTGATCAAACTTTGAGTGAAGTACGCGATGTTTTGGAACATATCGTGACGCGGGGAACGGGTCGTGCCCTGTACTCGGAACATTTTTCAATAGCGGGGAAAACAGGGACCGCGAGAACGGAGTATTGGATGGAGGATTGGGATAAGGATCGACGATATATCTCATCTTTTGCAGGGTATTTTCCAGCAGATGATCCCAAGTATTCTTGCATTGTGGTCATTCATAAGCCCAGTACGAAAAAAGGGTATTACGGAGCAGATGTCACAGGTCCTGTGTTCAAGCGTATCGCCCAGAAAATCTATACGGACAGCCCGTTGCGCGATACGATTCAATTGCCGGATAGGCCCATGTCTGAGTTAGTGCAGCAAGAGGCTCAAATCACCCAATGGTTAAATGAAACGCCGGAGGGTTTACCTGATGTGCGCGGTTGGGCTTTAATGGATGCTTTGGCGGTTTTAGAAAATTTAGGATTGACTGTAGAAGTGCGGGGGAGTGGTTCGATTATGGAGCAAAGTCCCGAACCGGGAACCGCGTTAGGACAAATGCAAAAAGTAACACTGATCGGCTCATGATATTACTCAAAGACATATTGTATCGTGTCGCCATAGAGCAGGTGGTTGGTTCTACCGCAGTTGCGGTGCGTAATGTAGCGTTTGACTCCAGGCGCGTAGCCTTAAACGATGTTTTTGTCGCCATCAAAGGGACTTTAAGTGACGGTCATCAGTTTATTAAGCAAGCATGTGACCAAGGGGCTATCGCCATAATCTGTGAGCAGCTCCCCGAAATGATTATCAATGGCATTACCTATGTTCAGGTGCGCGATACCAGTGAGGCCTTAGCCTATATTGCTGATAATTATTACGAGCAGCCGGCGAAGGATTTGGTATTGGTGGGGGTAACAGGGACCAATGGAAAAACCACCGTTGCGACGCTATTGCATCAATTGTTTACCAAGATGGGTTATGCCACGGGTTTGCTTTCCACGGTAGAAAACAAAATAGGCCATGAAATTATTCCATCAACCCATACTACAGCGGACTCATTGACCATTAATCGTTTGTTGCGGAAAATGGTCGATGCTGGGCTCACCCATTGTTTTATGGAGGTGAGTTCTCATGGAATTGATCAAAATAGAACGCTAGCACTTGATTTTGACGGGGGCATATTTACCAATCTGACCCACGATCATCTTGATTATCACAAGGACTTTAAAACCTATCGAGATGTAAAAAAACGCTTTTTTGATGGTCTTAAACCTCAGGCTTTTGCCTTGACGAATCAAGATGACAAAAATGGCGGATTCATGCTGCAAAATACCAAAGCGCGCGTGCAGACTTATGCTCAGAAATCTTTGGCAGATTTTAAAGTCCAGGTATTAGAGCAACAGATTAGCGGGCAATTGCTCAAAATCGACGGGCAGGAGGTTTGGGTAAAACTCATCGGGGGATTTAATGCCTACAATTTACTGGCTATTTACGCTTGTGCCACCCTGCTTGAGGCGGACCCGATAAGCGTCTTGCAACAGATCAGTACTTTGGAAAGTGTATCCGGTCGATTTCAATATTATGTTGCGCCTAATGGCGTTACGGCCATTGTTGATTATGCCCATACGCCCGATGCCTTAGAAAATGTTTTGGGCACCATTGCAGGAATACGCACCGGAAATGAAACACTCATTACTGTGGTGGGTTGCGGCGGCGATCGCGACAAAACTAAAAGACCCAAAATGGCTTCAGTAGCCACGCATTGGAGCAACAAAGTCATTTTCACCTCAGATAACCCACGCAGCGAGCCTGCAGAGGAAATAATCGCTCAAATGGAGGCGGGGGTGCCGGCCCACGAATTCAAAAAGTTTGTCTCTATAGCTGATCGGCGTCAAGCGATAAAGACTGCTGTGCAAATGGCAGAATCTGGTGATTTGATCTTGATTGCGGGTAAAGGGCATGAGACCTATCAAGAAATTTCTGGAGTGCGCCATGACTTTGATGATTATAAAATCGCAAGTGAATTTTTAAACGACCAAACCGCCTGATATGCTTTACTACCTATTTGATTTTTTAGATAAAACCTATGATGTGCCCGGTGCTGGATTATTTCAGTTTATCACCTTTAGAGCGGCCATGACGGCCATTACATCTTTGTTTATTGCAACCTATTTTGGGCGAAGAATCATTGAATTTTTACAACGTAAACAGGTTGGGGAAACCATTCGAGAATTAGGCTTAGAAGGCCAAGCTCAAAAGGCTGGAACCCCGACCATGGGTGGGGTGATTATCATTTTGGCCATTGTGGTTCCCGTATTGCTTTTTGCCAAGCTGGACAATATTTATGTCATCCTGTTATTGGTAACCACGATTTGGATGGGGGTCATTGGATTTATCGATGATTATATCAAAAAGTTCAAACAAGACAAAGAAGGACTTCCGGGTAGATTTAAAGTATTTGGCCAAATTGGTTTGGGTATAATCGTAGGAGGGACGATGTACCTGAGCGATCAAGTGACGGTGCGTCGTCAGCTCCCAGCGGGTGTAGAGCTCAATCAGCTGGCTTCTGATCAAGCTCAGGCCCCTGGCGATCGAGATATTTCCAAAGCATTTTATCCGGCAGAAAAGGCACTGATCACTACCATGCCTTTTGTGAAAAACAACGAAATTGATTACGAGAAGGTTTTGTCTTGGATGGGGCCTGAGGCCGTTAGTTATTCATGGTTGATCTTTATTCCGATTATCATTTTTATCATTACCGCCGTTTCCAATGGGGCGAATCTTACCGATGGGATCGATGGTTTAGCAGCAGGAACTTCGGCCATCATTGGGGTGACTCTGGCCATATTTGCATGGATTTCAGGAAACCTCATATTTTCAGATTACCTGAACATAATGTACATCCCCAACATCGGTGAACTTTCCATTTTTATCATGGCTTTTGTTGGGGCACTCATTGGATTTTTATGGTACAACGCTTATCCGGCTCAGGTTTTTATGGGGGATACAGGGAGTTTGACCATAGGGGGGATTATCGCGGTTATCGCTATTGCGATCCGTAAAGAATGGTTGATCCCAATCTTATGCGGGATTTTTCTCATGGAAAATTTATCTGTGGTGTTGCAGGTAGGGTGGTTTAAATACACCAAAAAACGCACCGGAACAGGCGTGCGTTTGTTTAAAATGGCTCCTCTACACCATCATTATCAAGTCAAAGGATACCACGAAAGTAAAATCGTAACTCGATTTTGGATTGTGGGGATTGTTCTGGCTGTATTGACCATTGTGACGCTAAAAATACGCTAATGGCACAGGAAAAACTCGTCATATTAGGAGCAGGTGAAAGCGGACAAGGCGCGGCATTACTCGGTAAAGCCAAGGGCTACGAGGTTTTTGTTTCTGATGGCAAACCCCTGAATGAAAAGGCCCGCACACTTTTTGAGCAGCATCAAATTGATTTTGAAGAGGCAGGACATGATTTGTCCCGTTTGGTCGATGCCGATATTGCGGTTAAGAGTCCTGGTATTCCTGATACTGCGGTTGTCGTTCAAACGCTCTTGAACCATGGTGTAGAAGTTATTTCTGAAATAGAATGGGGCTTTCGCTTTACTGAAAAACCCATCATTGCCATTACAGGCAGTAACGGAAAGACCACCACGACTTCGATGATTCATAAACTGCTTGTAGATGCTGGAATATCGGCGGGACTCGGCGGGAATATTGGGAAGAGTTTCGCGGCACAAGTCATGGGAGAGGAACCTGATTATTACGTATTGGAGGTCAGTAGTTTTCAGCTCGATGGGACGACTCAATTCCAGCCTCATATTGCGGTGATAACAAATATTACTCCAGATCACTTGGATCGCTATAATTATAAGTTTGAGGCTTATATCGCCTCAAAAATGAGCATTACGCGCAGTCAAACCGCACAAGATTTTCTAGTCTATGACCATGACGATCCTGTGTTGACTCAGTCGATAGGTGCGGTGCCTGTAAAAGCTAATTTGATGCCATATACCACCAAGACTAAAGTGGGTCAAGGCAGTTATATTGACCATAATTCCTTAATCATTAACACACCAGAAAATTCAATAAATATGCCGACACTCGATCTATCCGTCCAAGGAGCTCACAATCAAAAAAACGCTATGGCGGCGGCCACTGTTGGAGCACTTTTAAATATTCGAAAAGAAACGATTAGACAATCCTTAGAACACTTTCAGTCGGTTGAACACAGACTGGAATACGTTTTAAAAATTAACAATGTGACCTATATCAATGATTCCAAGGCGACTAATGTTAATTCGGTCTATTATGCACTCGAGAGTATGCATGCGCCCACAGTTTGGATCGTGGGTGGTGAAGATAAAGGAAATGATTATAACGAATTGTTGCCTTTGGTTAACGAAAAGGTAAAGGCCATTATATGTCTTGGGTTGGATAATGACAAAATCATTGAAACTTTTGGTTCTGTAGTGGATATGCTTGTGGAGACGCATAGTATGCCAGATGCGGTTCAAGTGGCCTATCGACTCGCCGAGCGTGGAGATACAGTTTTGTTGTCTCCAGCTTGTGCCAGTTTTGATTTATTTGAAAATTATGAGGACAGAGGCCGTCAATTTAAAAATGCGGTAAGACAATTATAGGGAATAAAGCATTATGCAACAGTTTATTCAAAATATAAAAGGTGATCGCTCTATTTGGGCCGTTGTGGCTTTATTGGCTCTATTTTCTTTTATGCCTGTTTATAGTGCAAGCAGTAATCTGGCCTATCTCTACGGCGACGGCAATACCCTTCAGTTTTTGATTAAACACTTAGCTCATTTGACCCTGGGCTTTGTTATTTTATTTGGTGTTCACCGGATTCCTTATCATTATTTCAAAGGACTTTCCATGATTGCCTTGCCGATCATGATGATTTTGTTAATTCTGACTTTGGCTCAAGGGACAACCATAGAGGGCGCTAATGCGGCGCGATGGATAAAGGTGCCTGTCGTGGGGGTTACCTTTCAAACCTCTTCTTTGGCCTCGGTGGTGCTGTTAGTTTATGTGGCTCGATATATGGCACGCATTAAGGAAGAGGAAGTGACGTTCAAGCAAACTATTTGGCCTTTATGGATTCCCGTTTTTGTTGTCATTGGTTTGATTTTGCCAGCCAATTTATCTACGGCATTACTCATCTTTGCCATGGTCGTGATGCTCGTATTTGTGGCCGGTCACCCCATTAAATATATTGCCTCTATTCTCGGTATTGGGCTACTGAGTTTGACGCTTTTTATTCTATCGGCCAAAGCCTTCCCTGGTTTGTTTCCGAATCGTGTGGATACTTGGACCAGTCGGATAGAGAGTTTTTTGACCGACGAAGTTGATGCTAAAGAAAAGGACTATCAGATTACTCAAGCCAATATCGCTATTGCGACTGGAGGAATGATGGGATTGGGTCCGGGAAAAAGTATACAGAAGAATTTTTTACCCCAATCCAGTTCGGATTTTATTTACGCCATCATTATCGAAGAATTTGGTCTTGTGGGGGGCTTATCCTTACTCTTCTTTTATCTGTTTTTATTATTTCGTTTGGTGGTATTGGTGTATAAAACCTCCGATTATTTTGGCCGACTTTTGGTCATTGGTCTTGGTGTGCCGTTGCTGTTTCAGGCGTTTATCAATATGGGTGTTGCGGTTTCCCTTTTTCCCGTAACCGGACAAACCTTACCGCTAATCAGTAGCGGAGGAACCTCTATTTGGACGACTTGCGTTGCCCTTGGGGTCATTTTGAGTGTGAGTGCCCATCGCAAAGATAAAGTAGAGAACCACGAACCCTCGTCTAACCCTTTAGATATTCTTAGTGAAACGATTTAGATACATGATATCGGGTGGGGGCACAGGGGGCCATATATATCCTGCAATCGCAATTGCGCAAGAAATCATGCGACGTAATCCGGAGGCTGAAATTATGTTTGTGGGGGCGCGTGACCGAATGGAAATGCAAAAGGTGCCTCAAGCAGGGTTTCCCATTAGAGGGCTATGGATTGCTGGATTCCAAAGACGATTAACCCTAAAAAACTTAATAGTCCCCATAAAATTGATGGTTAGCCTGCTTCAAGCTGTTTTTTTATTAAAGTCTTTTCGCCCTAATGTAGTTGTAGGGACCGGTGGTTTTGCCAGCGGTCCATTACTGCGCATGGCGACACTTTTTGGGATTCCAACGCTGATACAGGAACAAAACAGTTATCCCGGGGTTACGAATAAAATGCTGGCGCGAGGAGCAAAAAAAATATGCGTTGCCTATCAAAATATGGAGCAATTTTTTCCAAAGGAAAAGGTGGTATACACAGGAAACCCAGTGCGTCAGGATTTGCTCAGTCTAGGTCTTGAGTCAAAAAACGCTTTAGCTCATTTCGATTTAGCCCATGACTCATCCGCGCAAAAAGCCTCAAAGCGAGGCCTCGTTTTGTTGGTATTGGGCGGTAGCCTCGGGGCCAGGCGGATCAATAACCTGGTGGCTCAAAAACTTAATTTTTTTAAGACCCACAACGTGAGGGTAATCTGGCAGTGTGGCGCTTATTATTACGCTGAAAATAAAGATTTAACCAGCCAAACCACTCGGGTGGTCCCGTTTATCGACAATATGGCCATGGCTTATGCTGCTGCAGATATAATCATTTCTCGATCAGGGGCACTTTCGGTTTCTGAGTTGGCTTTGGTAGGGAAACCTGTTTTATTTATTCCTTCTCCAAATGTTGCCGAAGATCATCAAACTAAAAATGCCCAGGCTCTCGTGGATCAAGACGCCGCGATAATGTTAAAAGAAGCCGCATTAGAGAAGGAATTTGAGGCGGTTTTTACACGATTAATTCAAGAGGAATCTTATCGAAATGCATTGGGCACAGCGATAAAATCTACAGCAATGCCTGATGCAACAAGAGATATCGTAGATCAATTAAGCGCGCTTTCGTCATGAGTATTGCTTCAGGACATAATCGATTTCAATATTTTATTTTTCTCGGAATAGGAGGAATCGGCATGAGTGCTTTGGCGCAGTATCTTGTCATGCGGGGAAAATCGGTGATGGGATATGACAGAAGTGCCTCTGATCTTACCCAAGAATTACAAGATCACGGAGCTACAATAACGCATGATACAGATCCTGTAGGGTCATGGTTTGATCCCATCAGAAGCGACCAGACCCTCATTATTTGGACCCCTGCTGTAGGCCAAAATGACCCTTGGATGATTGCGGCAAGGGCCAGCGGATTTGAAATGGTTAAACGTGCAGAGTTATTGGGTTCTATCAGTGCTGAATCAAAAAAAGTCCTCGCGGTCGCTGGGACCCATGGAAAAACCACTACCTCGGCAATTTTGGCCCATCTGCTCATTGACGCAGGCAAAAAGGGCATAGCATTTTTAGGCGGTATTGCGCAAAACTATCAGTCTAACTTCATTGTATCAGATGGGCTAGAAGTGAATTTGGCCTCGGGGGAAACCCCTGATTTTTGCGTTGTAGAAGCGGATGAATTTGACCGTTCATTTTTATGGATTAAGCCTCATTTGGCCTGTATCACTAGTGTGGACCCCGATCATTTAGATATTTACAAAGACAAAGAAACCTTCGTTGCGGCTTTTGAATTGTTTGCCCACACTTTAGCGCCCACAGCTCTATACATGGCAGAAGGATTGGCTTTTAATGGAATAGGCATTGGCCTTGGGGGTCAAGGTGAAATTAGTGCTGAGCAGATTGAAGTGAAAAATGGGGCCTACTGCTTTAATCTCAACTTTGCTGATGAGCAATGGAGTAACCTAAGTGGACCTTTACCAGGTCGTCATAATTTGATGAATGTGGTCATGGCCGTAGCTATGGCGCGCGGCTTTGGATTAACAAGAGATCAAGTGGCGAAGAGTTTGTTGAATTTTAAAGGGATTCACAGGCGATTTAATCAATACAAATTGGCGGATAATAAAATCCTGATTGATGATTATGCCCATCATCCTACTGAACTGCGCGCGCTTTTACAAGGCGTGAAAGAGTTTTACCCCGATCAACCACATATATTGCTTTTTCAACC
>RFXU01000440.1 GCA_009921505.1 Flavobacteriaceae bacterium | reverse complement strand
CTGAAAGCAAAGGATTGGGCAGGATTCGCCAAGGGTTATAACGGTCCTGCCTATGCAAAGAATGCTTATGATACGAAGCTGGCTGGTGCTTATGCCAATTTCAATTCACTCTCCTGACATAGAATCCTCAATCGCATCATAGATTTCCTGATCGAGACGATCACGCTTTTTCGGAGTATCAAATAGAGTATCTGCAACTAATTTGCATAACTCTTTGCTTGGCTCGATATTGTTGTGATCTTCATCTGTAATAACGATCTCGTGAATTTGGTAGATTTCATAATCGAGAATCTCAGGACATCCGCGATCATCTGTTTCAGCTTCATAATTTATAATTGCAGTTCCATCGGCATAAAGTTTCTGGCCTTCGTGAATGATTTCTAATTCCTCGAACTCAAACTGAACATCGCCAGAATATTGTCTGTTTGCATATTTTCTCATTAAAATGCTCTACAAGTTGCGGTATATCCGATTTGCGTTCATTCAACGAAGGCACTCTTAAGATAATGACAGCTAAGCGGTGAAAAAGGTCTTCCCTGAAATTCCCTTTGGCGATTTCACGTCTCAAGTCTTTATTTGTTGCCGCAACCACGCGCACGTCCACATTGATCTGCTTCTCACCACCGACGCGCATAATCCTGTTCTCCTGTAGTACGCGAAGTACTTTGGCCTGCGCACTTAAACTCATATCGCCAATCTCATCCAAAAAGAGGGTTCCTTTATTGGCCAATTCAAATTTTCCTATGCGTTGCTTGTGGGCAGAGGTAAAAGAGCCTTTCTCATGTCCAAAAAGCTCTGACTCTATGAGTTCAGATGGGATGGCAGCACAGTTGACTTCCACCATCGGACCATCCTTTCGGGCCGATCTTTCATGCAGCCAACGGGCAACCAATTCCTTACCAGTACCATTCTGGCCCTGGATCAAAACACGAGCGTCCGTAGGTGCCACTTTTTCAATGGTTTCCTTGATAATGTTTATTTCAGATGAGCTACCTACTATTTCAGTTACCTTGCTCTTCCTTACTTTGGTTTGAAGATTTTTCTTTTGAACGATGAGCGTGGATTTATCCAGTGCATTTCTTACTGTGATAAGCAATCTGTTCAAATCAGGTGGCTTAGAAAGGAAATCAAATGCCCCTTTCTTTACAGCTTCAACGGCTGTATCAATGC
>RFXU01000439.1 GCA_009921505.1 Flavobacteriaceae bacterium | reverse complement strand
CAAGCGCTGCTTGAATAATCAGATGCCCGTCACCCCATGGCGCTGTCTCGCTGAACCACGCGCTGGCGCTCAGCCTTGATCGCGCGGTTATTATCGGCGGCGCGCTGCGCTTTGAAGATGCGCGCGCTGGCACCCGGCTGGCCTATGACGATGTGGATTTCCTGATGCTTTGGCCCGATGCTGCGGGTGCTGCGCAATTGCGGCTTTCCGCAGCGCCCTATGGTCAGCCCTTGGTGCTAGAGGGGCAAGTGGCGCGTTTTGCGGATTGGATCGCAGGCCAAGCGGTGCCGCTAGAGGCCAAATTCAGCGCGGCAGGCGCGCGCATCGAGTATGATGGCACGGGCGATTTGAACGGGTTTTTCAACGGTCGCTTGGCCGTGGATGTGCCCGACAGCCGCGCCTTGTTGGCGGGTTTGGGCCAGCCCGGGGCCACGGTGCCGCAGGGCTTGGGGCAGCGGGTGGCGGGGCAGGCGCAGCTGTCGTTGGGGCAGGGGCGCGTGCTGGCCTTGGACGACATGCAGCTGGGGCTGGATGGGCAGGTGCTGCAAGGCGCGCTAAAGCTGGCGCTGGGCCAGACGCCGCGGTTGACCGGGGCGCTGGGGGCGGGCCAGCTGGATCTGTCGGGATTGATGGGCGCGGGCGACACCGGCGCCGGTGCGGTGGGGTGGTCTGACAGCCCGATCGATGCCAGCGCCTTGGGCCTGTTTGAGGCCGATATCACGCTGGCAGCGCAGGGGCTGCAGCTGGGCCGCTTTGCGCTGGGGCGCACGCAGCTGCGGCTGGAAAACACCGCCTCGCGGGCGGTTTTGTACCTGCAAGACGTGGCCGCCTATGGTGGGCAGATCAGTGGCGACTTGGTGGCCAATAACCGTGCGGGCCTGTCTGTGGGGGGGCGCTTGGCGCTGCAGAACGTTGATATGCAGGCGCTGTTGCAGGCCATGCTTGGCATGGGGCGCCTGCAGGCCACGGGCCAAGGCCAGCTGCAGTTTCTGGGCAGTGGCGCCAGCATGGCCCAAATCATGCGCAGCCTGTCGGGGCAGGGGCAGTTGGCCACGGGGCGTGGGGTTATTTCTGGCTTTGATCTGGACCGGCTGATGCGCGGCGATACCAGCGGTGGCGGGACCACGGTTTTTGACGAAATGAGCGCCAGTTTCGCCATATCAGGCGGGG
>RFXU01000438.1 GCA_009921505.1 Flavobacteriaceae bacterium | reverse complement strand
TTTTTGACCTACCGAAATCGGTGAATCAAAAACTTTTTCGTAAATTTCCATTCCCATATTGGTTCCAACCGGGCTGAGATCAACGCCATCGCATTTGTTTACCAACAGAGGATCAGACCCAGGCATTGCGGTAAACCGGTCACGTTCGAGTGTTTCATGGACACACTCTAACGATACTTTCTTTTCTGCACGTAAACGCTTTGTGTCAGAATTAAAGGTGACGCTCAGATCAGAAACATGGCAATAAACTTTATAGGCAGGATTAGACTGAGCATAATATTCAGCATAATCTTTTAAGTCTTGGTAACCATCTTTTTGTGATACCGCATCGAACTTTACCAAAATATTGCTTGTATGTTTTTTTATAGTTTCCTCCGAAACGCCAAAATGTTTTGCAATATCTGCTCTTCCTTGACCGCGCGCCAATAGAGGAACCATTTCGCTTTCTCGTTTCGTGAGGTGTGGGGGGGCTCTCATATAAGTTTCGCCCTAAAGGTCCCTAGCGTCGCTACGTCAAACAATTACCAACTCCACCGAATAAGATAGACCCGATCTGTTTTGGGATTATCGATCTTTAAACTTGCCGAATTTTTGCTGCACCGCCACAGAACATCAGGGTCAATGATCGCGTTGGCATTAACCTGAACTTCATACCAAATTTTATTTGGTAAGCGCGCGCCAAAAAAATCAATGGAAAATTCTATTTTACCTGCTGGATATGCTGACCATGTGGACGAATAACTATCGTTAAAAACAGACTGAGACGTGTCAAAAAAACCTCTGCTACCCGCTTAAATCTTTCACCACGCTTTTTTGGAATGGCATAAGTTGTTTCAAAAGTTTTTTTTCCTAAAATATAGGACGAATACGGTGATGCGACAACATCAATTTTTACAGTTTCAGCTTTGAAATCCCCATCAAACACCGAAAAAAAGACTTGGAAAATTGCTCACCAATGCATTCAAAGTGATGCTCATGTCTTGCCACCATCACTTTGCTATCTGCATCATAAATTAGATGACTTTTTACCGAATGCGCATAAAAGTCGTACATTGGCACTGGATAACCGAAATAGGTTACGTACTCGGATATATCCCAAAGACCGTCGCGAATTGTCTTGGCTTTGAATTTGGTCAAAATATTTCGCGTGTGTCGCTTGACCGTCTCTTC
>RFXU01000437.1 GCA_009921505.1 Flavobacteriaceae bacterium | reverse complement strand
AAGGATCAAAGTTTTGGTTTTGATCTAGAATACGTATATAATGAAGTGGAAGAACAAAAATTGCTTTCATACACTTTGTTGGATGGTCGCAAAGTCAAAACAACGTTTACAATTGAGGGAGACACCACTCGAGTTGTGACTGTTTTTGAGCCTGAAGATACAAATCCTGCCGAGATGCAAAAGGCAGGTTGGGGGCAGATACTAAATTCCTTCAAACGACACACTGAAGCGCAACACTAATTCATTCCATGAATTCGATTACAAATAGAATTTACCAGTACGTTTCTTTGATTTTGGCAACCAAAATTAAAAGCCATATGGCCTACTTCATAAATCTAGTAAAACTGGAGATTTCAGACAGTGTTTAACTTATAATCTCCCAGCTTCCGTCAGGTTGCCTACAAGCAGTGCCATAGCCACTTTGTTTTTTACCACCGATTATAATTTCTTGTGTGTATTCTCGGCAATAACGGCCACCAGTTGAATATGTTCTCCTTGGCGTAAAGCTCCCTGAGTTGCCACTGTCTGGGTTGACCCAGTCACTAGTGACATTAGATTTGTTATATTCGAGAGCTTCAGAATATGCAGACTGAGCTAGCTGGCGATCGAGAGCATCCAGCTGAGACCCGATACTTTGTCCCATAACTCCGCCAATAAACGTACCTAAAATTGTCGCCATGCCTTCGTTTTTACTACCTTCAGCCATATCATTTGCTAATGCACCACCGACAATCATACCAGTTATTGCACCGATTTGCCGCTTGGGTCCTGCTACTCGATCGGGAGATGCCGAAGTAGTCGGACCACAAGAAGCAAGCGCCAAAAGCGATATACAAAATAATAATCGTATCATATTGCGGCCTATTTGGTGACAACATCAACTAACTCGAAATAAGTATATTTACATTAAAAAACAATATGTATCGAAAATAAAAGTTTTCTCACTGAGGCCACTCCGCTTTGCACTGAAGATTAACTTAGGGTCTGGTTTTTTTGATACACCTTTTCACAAATTGGCACATGATATAGTTTCCTAGCGATATTCGTCAAATATTGACAGGCAGCCTTCTTAGGTTTTATTTGGATTTGGCTAGGTTCAAATGCGGTTTGCACCACAAATGTGAGGATAAAATGGACCTTGATCTCGTCCATTACAAAAAAAATGTTATCGTAGTTGATAACCCTAGTGACGCTA
>RFXU01000436.1 GCA_009921505.1 Flavobacteriaceae bacterium | reverse complement strand
TAAAACGTCTCGAGAGTGAGTTAAAGCAGAGACTCGCTTCATTACAAGATAAGCATAAGCAAGAATTAGCTAACCTAGTACAACGACAAAAGAATGAAATGGCTGCACTTGAGGCTAGATATAACGAGCGCATTAAACGAGAAAATCAACAACAGGCTCGCATACGCGTTAATTAAAACGATGTTTTAGTCAATTAATGGCGTCACAAGTAGATGACTCTCAGATTCGTAGCTTCCTCACTGGCTAGAGATTAAACCAACAAAAATTCAAAGCTAGGAATCGTTTACGCAATTAATTTTTAAATTTGTTGATTCTACGCGTTAAATTTTAAGATAAGGGCGGGTTTGGAGAATAATTAACAAAATTTTTTGAGTTCAGTCTAACTTCCCAAATAATGTTCGAGGCTATACACTCTCGTGATTGTAAATATAGTTGAGCAAAACATTTTTCGGCGCTGTTCTATTCATCAAATTAAGTATCGCCTTATTACCAAGGTAATGAAAAACCACAATGTGACTGTCACTATGCCTAATAATACAGCTATATCTGCAAATACAATTTCTGGCATGAGTGTTGTCATGAGTGAATCCTGATAATAAAAAAACCACTGAGCATTTTCCGTGAAGGCCCACTCGTGCAGTTGATAAAAGACCTTCTGAGGTCCAATGATAAAAACTAGGCCTACAGTGGCCGTGGCTAATAAAATTATTTGAAACGCCGACACGAGCAACCCGTTAGGGCGCCAAAGATATTTTTGCCTACTAATCATATAATACCAGCAAAAGATGTAAAAAATCATTAAAATAGTCGCAACAATTGCACCAACAGGCTTAAGTCTCTCAACGAGGTTTGCAACGTCTTGTAAATGGTTTAGCTCTTCTTCAACAAGAAATTTTTCGAGTTTTCCAACTGAGCTTCGTGTGTATAAAATTTCATCCAGACCTTTACCCCCAGAATTGATAGCATCTGAAATTTCTGTAAATATTCTAATCCGTTCTGATCGCGAAGTACTCGCAAAATCATCTTTATTCCTATTTTGCGGAGCAAATTGGTTTATGTGTTGTTCTAAATTGTTTCGATCGTAGATGTTACCAAACAGAAAATTCGCGGATGAAAGTATTTGCCAAGATATGTAAAGACATGAAACTAATAAAGCGCTTGTTAGGGCTAAATCACAGACTAGTCTGAGTAAAAATTGT
>RFXU01000435.1 GCA_009921505.1 Flavobacteriaceae bacterium | reverse complement strand
TTATCTAATACCGCTTTCACACGTTCATTAGGTTGTACCTTTGACACAGCCACCAAAGTTACCGCCCCAACGCTGCGGCCCTGTGCGATTTCAGCTTGCAAAATTCGATTTTTAATTTCTTGCAACGACATGAATTACCCGTTTTTACCTAGATTTAAGGGCATTCACCCAAAAAGAAAAGAGCGGCCTAAAAAGACCGCTCTTCCTAACATCTTCTAACCGTAAGATTAGAATGCGAAGCTTACGCCAGCGAATGATGTTTCTGTGCTGTCTGCACCAACAGTCATTGTTGCGCCACCACCCAAGTCGTATGCAACGTTTGCGTTCCATGCGTCAGATTCGTTTGTGGTTGCGTTGATTGTGTATGCACCAGTTACGTATTTAACAGATACATCGTAAGATTGACGGCCAGATTTGTTTTTGTTCAAAGCATGATCTTTGTCGTTAGCTGCAGAAACAGTAAATGTTGCTGGACCAGCTGCATAAGCGACGGTCAGCTTTGAGATGTCTTTCGCAGCACCAACGTTATCGTTCGCTAGAGTAACAGTTAGGTCGCCCATCGCGTATGAAGCAACAACCTTTGTCAAGTCGTCAGCACCGTTAACTTCGTTTGTCATTACAGAGAATGTCAAGCCATCTGCAGAGTATTTTGCCATTGCTGACCAGTCAGAACCACCACCTTTGCGGTCTGTTTCAAGTGCGATGCCGTAAGAGATCGCGCCCATTGCGCCAGAAATGCCGATGTCGTAGTTGTCCAAATCGCCATCGTAGTAGTCTTGTACGCCTTCAGATTCCAACTCAACGGTTACGCCAGAGTAAGAGATTTTTACTTCTGGTGCTGTCAAAGTGCCGCCTTGTGCGTCCAACTCACGGTCACCTGCGTCCAACAAAGAGCCTGCGCCCATATCTGTCGCTGCAGAAATGGTCATGCCATTGTCTGTTGTTGTAGAAGCAGAGATGTTGATGTCGATACCAGAGTAAACTGAGTAATGATCAGCTGCTTTTACGGCTGCTGAACCTGCGTTCGCTTTGTCTTCAGCTTTTTTCGCATCGACAAGAGCTTCGTAAGCAGATGAACCATCGTTTGTTGCCGCTGAAAGAGCAGTCGCCGCTGCTGTTGCTGCTGTTGTTGGTGCTGCTACAGCTGCGATTTTACCTTGTTTAAAGATACCAGCGCCTGCTGTACCTGAGAATGAGATT
>RFXU01000434.1 GCA_009921505.1 Flavobacteriaceae bacterium | reverse complement strand
CAGGTTTACTATGGACCAAGGTCTATCAGAAACAGTCAATGAAGTTTTTGTTAAGCTTTATCAAGATGGTTTAATTTACCGAGGTAAGCGACTTGTTAATTGGGACGTCAAATTACAAACGGCTGTTTCTGATTTGGAGGTTATCCAAGAAGAAGAAAATGGGTACCTCTGGCATATTGCATATCCCTTAGCAACTAATCCACTAGAAAAATTAATTGTTGCGACTACCCGACCTGAGACCATGTTAGGTGACGTTGCGGTCATGGTTCATCCTGATGATAAACGCTATAAAAAACTTATCGGTCAAAAAGTCATGCTCCCATTAGTCAATCGAGAGATTCCAATCATTGCAGATGATTATGTGGATATGGAGTTTGGTACCGGTGTGGTTAAGGTGACCCCAGCCCATGATTTTAATGATTATGAGGTTGGCAAGAGACATAAGTTAGAGATGATCACCATCATGACGCTCGATGGGTTTATTAATGAATTTGGAGGAGAGTTTGCAGGGCTGGAAAGATTTGAGGCCAGGAAACAGATTGTTGCAAAGCTTAAGGAGCAAGAACTGCTCGTAAAAACTGAAGATTACCGATTAAAAATACCGCGGGGTGATCGAACAAATGTAGTCATAGAGCCGTTACTAACAGATCAATGGTTTGTGGCCATGAGTAAACCTGTGGGCGGAGAACTCAGCATATCGGAAGAAGCTTTGCGTGTGGTGAAATCTGGCGAAGTTAAATTTTTCCCGGAGAACTGGGTGAATACCTACAATCAGTGGTTAGAGAATATCCAGGATTGGTGCATTTCAAGACAATTGTGGTGGGGACACCAGATACCTGCATGGTATGGGCCCAATGATGAAATTATTGTGGCAAAAAATAAAACTGAGGCGGAAAAGATAGCCTCAGAAAAAAATATAGATGGCTCACAATTAAGGCAGGATGAGGATGTTTTGGATACTTGGTTCTCCTCAGCCCTATGGCCTTTTTCGACTTTAGACTGGACACCCGACTATCCAAATCAATCCAATCCAGTATTGGATCGATATCTCCCCTCCTCAGTCTTGGTCACGGGTTTTGATATTATTTTCTTTTGGGTGGCGCGTATGGTGATTATGACAAAATATGTCACCGGTAAAATCCCATTCAGCCATGTGTATGTTCATGGCTTAATAAGAGATGCTGAAGGTCAAAAAATGAG
>RFXU01000433.1 GCA_009921505.1 Flavobacteriaceae bacterium | reverse complement strand
AGGTTACGCACCGGATTGCAAATCCGTGTAGACCGGTTCGATTCCGGTACCCGCCTCCACAATATCTTGTAAAATCCCCCAATATACCCGCTTTACAAACAACATGTTGTTTTGAATTTTCTGTACACAATTCGTACACAAAATTTCGGTGTAGATTTGACGATTCTTTTGTGGACTCACGGCTCGACCTAACACAGGCAGTATCAGATGATTTATGATGCGTGGGTGACTAATGATAATTTATCATTTAAGCGGAGTTTTTAGATGTAGGCACCTTTCGAGCAGTGCCTACCTTCCATTCATTTAAAGAGCGGTACCAATCGCAATGAGATCTTTTGAGAACTGTTGTGGGTCCGATGGCATTTCGCCGTCTAAAACCCTCGCTTGCTCATAAAGAACTCTGCTGACTGCTTTTTGTAGTTCTGTACTTAGGTCTGGGATTTTTTTGACCAGCGCATGATCTGCGTTGACCTCTAGGATCTTTTTGCTGCCCTCAAAGTCAGGATTTTGGGCTTTGAGAATTCGTTCAAGATTGAAGTCTAGTCCACCTTCACCCGCAACCAAGCGGACAGGACTTTCCACCAAAAGCTTTGTTGATTTCACATCTTCTACCAGATCACCAAGACAGTCTTTGATCAAAACAGCGACTGGACTTGTTTCTGTCGCTTCATTCTCATCTTCAGGTTTTTCATCAGAGAGGTCTGAGAGATCATATTTGTCTCTCGAGACAGACAGGAACTGTTTCTCTTTATAGACTGCCATTTGTGACATCCAAAAAGCGTCGATTGGATCTGTCATTAAAAGCACGTCAACGCCCTTTGCTTTGAAGCCTTCAAGGTGAGGACTAGATTTGGCTTGTTTCAAAGTGTCTGCGGCAAGGTAGTAAATCTTTTCTTGCTTTTCAGCCATTTCCTCAATGTACCGATCAAGCGTTACTAATTGGTCGTGCTTGAACGAGTAAACACGAGTAATTTCAGCGATCTTCTCCCGATTTTCATAATCTTCGTAAAGGCCCTCTTTGAGCACTTTACCAAATTGGTTCCAGAAAACATCGAATTCAGTCTCATCTTTTTTTAAGCTCTTCTTCAGTTCTGAGAGAATTCGCTTAGTGATGGACTTTGAGATTTTCCTGATCACTGGGCTGTTCTGAACCATTTCACGGCTCACGTTTAAGTCCAGGCTGGTGGTATCCAAGATGCC
>RFXU01000432.1 GCA_009921505.1 Flavobacteriaceae bacterium | reverse complement strand
TTAACGTTAAAATTCATTAAGTCGGGAGGCTAACATTAGTTAACACGAGCCTCCCGAAGCTTTACGATCAAAGTTTGTTAGATACTGCCTCTGGCACAACTAAGGTGTCTGCCACTGGTGCTTTTTCACAAGCTGCTAAGAAACCTGTGATGCCCAATATGATGAGTAACTTTTTCATTATTGTCTCCGATAAGTTCTGGTCCTGACGGTTCAGCTTCGCATTTTTTATTTCGATAATCAAGCGGCGCCGTTATCTTATTTTATTGTGCTTTTGGCTGATCAAACCGGTAAAGAGAATAATGTTTTATTCAGAGGAAGAATTTAGCCATTTCATTGGGTTTAGGTTGTATTTTTCAATTGTGCTACAAGCGGATAAAGATAAACACACTGCAACAAGCATTACCATATTTCTCATGTTCAAGGTCCTATTTTTGATCTACGTATGTCTAACAATGCATGTCTTTAATCAAAAATAAATATTTTTACTTTTAATCTGATATTTTTTCATGTCTAAGTTAGATTAGCATCTTATACACAGTATTTAAGCTGCTCGCAAAACACACAACTTATGTCGCAGGTTTTCCTGCGGCTTTTTTTATGTTTGGTTATTTAATTCTTCAAACCCCGTTCCCAAGGCCGTTTAATGTGTTTTTCAATCGAGGCGATACTGGTTGTTCGTAGCCATTTTCCCAATTTTTTGGTTTTGAATTAAGTTTCAAAAATGGCAATGCAAGGTATACCGTGCCTAGCATCAAAACCACTATTACGCCAAAAATTGTAATGTTTTTCATATTTAACTCAAAATCAACTAAAGAGGGAGCAATCTATCACCAAGCCATGATTAAATCAAATTGGTTATGATTTTTTGGTTGATCTTGATATGCAGTTTTAAAGGGTATTGGGGCCCCCCAGAATTATCGGCCCAGCTTTTGGCCTCGCCTCGCATCCGCCCAGCGCAACGACATAAACAAAAAGATTTATATAGGTTCTTAGTGAGTTGATGCTATTGTCACTTACATGAAACACGCCACCAAACTCTTGAGTCCGAAAGACATCTTTGCAACTGATGAATTTGCAGAGGTCTTGTCGCCCCTCGTTGAACCCGCTGATGAAGATGCGTCGAGCGTCTTGGTAGACCAACTCAAGAGACTTGGATTTGCATCTGAACGACCAACCAGCCTCGCAAAACTAAAAGTGTTG
>RFXU01000431.1 GCA_009921505.1 Flavobacteriaceae bacterium | reverse complement strand
AGACATAGATTACTATTATTACATCCGATAGCATTAAAATATTGACGATTTACCTATCTCTGACCGATTGCCAAAATCACCGGTGACACACAGTGCCGCGGTTGAGGGTGTCAAACGCAATGCAGAAACCCCCAAGGCGACTGCACCTATATTTCACGACCAAATTCCAGCGTTTGAAATCCCAAAACATCTTGATGCGGATACGAAACGCAAGATCGAATTTTTAATTAAGAATTTTCCAAAGGAAACAGACGTCGCCCCAAACGATTGCAAGGCGACCCTGCAGATTGAAAAAATTAACACCCTATTAGGGAAACAGATCTTGAAAGAACTTGGCGTCACTGCCGAAGCTTCTCGAAAGGTCCACTAAAACAAACGTTTATCCAGCCCCGCTTATGGGTTGGGTAAACACTGCTCATCGACAAAATACTTTGTTCGCGCATATTGAGGTCCCACATGAAACAACATCTTTCTCTCCCAAATACCATGTCCACCCCAAAAAATGTGGTTGGAACGGAATGCACAGATCATCAAAAAATGCTCAGCCTTTTGCGATCCGATCACAAAGACCCCTATTTAAAGCGCCATATAAAGTTTTTCACGCAGGCATTTCGTCGTCTTCAAACACACGAGGTTGGCGACGAAGTGTCGAAACAACATCTTAAACAAATCACGTCGCTGATGGCCCAACAAATCCTGTCCGAGCTTGAAGTATCAAGCAGTATGAAGACATTGAATTAACCTGTCTTTGTTGGAAAAATACGTCCAGCGGGTCAAAACCGCTGGACGCTCAAATGGGGCTGATATATAAGAAGCAACATGACCAATTTTTCGATCATCATTATTCGAATTATATTCCCGGCACTCTGATTTGAGCTGCCGGGCCAAGGCGTTTGATGTGTCGCGCCGCCCTATCCCCTGATATGCAACCGAGAATACGAAGGACCGTTAAAATGGGCTCGGATACACCTGACTACAAAGATACTTTGAACCTGCCGAAAACAGAATTCCCAATGCGTGCGGGTCTGCCGCAGCGCGAACCACAGTGGTTAGAGCGGTGGGAAAAGATGGGGATTTATGATCGCCTGCGCGAAAAAACCGGACGTGCGCCCTTTATCCTTCACGATGGCCCTCCGTATGCGAATGGTCATCTTCATATTGGTCACGCGCTGAACAAAGTGCTGAAAGACTTCATCGTCC
>RFXU01000044.1 GCA_009921505.1 Flavobacteriaceae bacterium | reverse complement strand
CATCAAGGGAATCAGCTTCTTCCTCCACTTGATAAGGCAAAGGATCTAAAGCATTAATCTCAAGAACTTTATCCTTAGTCAATTGATTACCCATCGCAGAAATCCCTTTGACAGAAATAAACGACTCTAGATCAATCTCTAAGTTGTCCTTTCGGGTTTTGTTGCGCTCCTTCACAAAAACTAATTCAGCCACAGGACGATAATCTGTAAAGACTTTTTCTAAATATGATTTTGGGTGATCATTGATAACCAATTCTTCGCGCTCCGGATGTTCTACCACAAAACGCTTAACATAGAAAAGTTCTTTATCCCCAGCCCAATAAATTACCGTTATCGGTTTGTCTTTTTTCCATTGCTCTAGAATAATCATGTCATCATCAAAATGAAGAGACATGTCGGGCAAAACAGTTTTAACCATACCATTTTGCCGAATAATCAATAAGCGATCATCAGGAGTAAATTCTCCCAATAATTCACCACGACCATCTACATTAAGCCGCTGGACCGTATCGTCAAACCAAATTTTTCTTGGTTTTAAGGTTGATAAGCCCTTCTCTTTTAGTTCTATTCGCTTAACCGCATACTTTGAAACAATATTTCCTTTCGAGGCGCGGCCTTTGACCAGAATTTCAGAAAAATCTAGATCCCATTTGAGTTTTTTAATACTGCCCGACTGCCGCAGCAAAACGGTCACTACCTCAGCCTCCCCATTAGGATTGGCCGTAAAATAAAGCACTTTGGAACCAGGGTTTCCTGCGGTTATATCATATTCTCGGTCTCGAGTAATACTGGTTACCGGGAATCGTTTAACAAAAGTCGCACCTTTGACCCCATCTTTATAGACAAGATTGTAAATGGTTCGCTTGTCTTTTTTCTTCCAAACCCCAACATAGATGATTCCTTTACCGACAAAAGTCTTATCACTGACCCGTGTCACCATCATCTGCCCTGAATCAGTAAAAACTATAATATCGTCAATATCACTGCAATCAGTAACATACTCATCGCGACGCATGCTCGTTCCGATAAACCCTTCTTCTCGATTTACATAGAGTTTTGTATTTCGAATAACCACTTTGGTTGCCTCAATGTCATCGAAAACACGGATTTCCGTTTTGCGCTCACGCCCAGCACCATAATCTTTTTTCAAACGACTAAAGTAGGCGATCGCGTAATCAGTCAGGTGAACTAAATCGTGTTTGATCTTAGCAATTTGATCTTCAAGGGCGTCGATTTTTTGTTGTGCCTTATCGATATCGAATTTTGAAATTCGCTTAATACGAATTTCTGTCAAGCGCACAATATCATCAGTGGTAACCGTTCTTTTTAGGTGGGTAATATGTGGTTTTAATCCGAGATCAATGGCCTCAATAACGCCTTCCCATGTTTCTACCTCTTCAATATCACGATAGATACGGTTTTCAATAAAAATACGCTCTAAAGAAGCAAAATGCCACTGCTCTTCGAGGTCGTTGAGTTGATACTCGAGATCTAGCTTAAGTAAATTAACGGTGCGATCGGTAGATCGCTTAAGCATTTCATTTACCCCAATAAATAATGGTCGATTATCTTCAATAACACATCCGAGCGGCGAAATAGAAGTTTCACAACTCGTAAAGGCATATAAGGCATCAATGGTTTTATCCGGAGAAATCCCTGAAGGTAAATGGACTAAAATTTCTACCTCTGCAGCGGTGTTATCCTCGATACGTTTTATTTTGATTTTTCCTTTTTCGTTGGCCTTGAGGATAGAGTCAATTAAGCTCGAGGTGTTCGTGCCAAAAGGAATTTCTTTAATGACCAAAGTACTCTTGTCGAGCTGATTAATCAGGGCTCTTGATCGAATTTTGCCCCCGCGCTTTCCTTCACTGTAATGAGTAGCATCCATCAATCCTCCCGTTGGAAAATCCGGGAGTATATCAAATCGCTTTCCTTGCAAATGCTTAATCGAAGCGTCTATGAGCTCAACAAAATTATGAGGCAGAACCTTTGTAGAAAGCCCTACAGCAATACCTTCGGCCCCTTGCGCCAACAACAATGGAAACATGACTGGCAGATTGATGGGCTCTTTTTTCCGACCATCGTAAGACGATTGCCACTGGGTAATTTTAGGATTAAATACAACGTCAAGCGCAAATTTTGACAATCGGGCTTCGATATATCGCGACGCCGCTGCATTGTCTCCTGTATAAATATTCCCCCAGTTTCCTTGGGTGTCTATCAACAAATCTTTTTGACCAATTTGCACCATGGCATCAGCAATACTTGCATCTCCATGCGGGTGATACTGCATGGTATGCCCCACGATGTTGGCGACTTTATTATAACGCCCATCATCGAGTTCCTTCATAGAATGCATGATCCTTCTTTGAACCGGCTTAAAACCGTCTTCAATGGCAGGAACAGCGCGCTCTAGAATCACATAACTGGCGTAGTCCAAAAACCAATCACGGTACATTCCCGTGACTCTGGTTATCGTCTCCTGAACCTCAGCCCCTTCTTGCTCGGGCAAATGATCTAAACCGTTATTTTCTAGATCTTCACTCATGTGGTCTCTTGGACTTGATCCAATTCAACTTTTAGATTATTAATGATGAATTCTTGACGATCGGGTGTGTTTTTTCCCATGTAAAAACTGAGCATATCCTCCACACTCATGGCTTTGTCAAGCATTACCGGATCTAATCGAATATCGGCGCCAATGAAATGTCTAAACTCATCAGGAGAAATCTCACCAAGCCCTTTGAATCGGGTGATTTCAGGCTTGGGCTTCAGCTCTTCTATGGCGTCAATACGCTCTTGCTCCGAATAACAGTAGATTGTTTTCTTTTTGTTGCGAACGCGAAATAATGGCGTTTGTAAAATATATAAATGTCCTTCTTTAATGAGTTCAGGAAAAAATTGCAAAAAGAAGGTAATCAAAAGCAGCCGTATATGCATCCCATCCACGTCGGCATCTGTTGCAATTACGATATTGTTATAACGCAGGTCCTCTAATGATTCTTCAATGTTTAGTGCCGCCTGCAAGAGGTTAAATTCTTCGTTTTCGTAAACGATTTTTTTGCTTAATCCATAAGAATTCAACGGTTTCCCTTTTAAGCTAAACACCGCTTGTGTGTTGACATCGCGACTTTTAGTAATACTTCCACTGGCAGAGTCTCCCTCGGTAATAAACAAGGTGGTATCCAGGGTGCGGTCACTTTTTGAATCGGTAAGATGAACGCGACAATCTCTGAGTTTTTTATTGTGTAAACTCGCCTTTTTAGCGCGCTCTTTAGCCAATTTACGTATGCCACTGAGTTCCTTTCGCTCACGTTCCGCTTGAATGATTTTGCGTTGAATTTTTTCAGCGACCTCTTGGTTTTTATGTAAAAAATTATCGAGTTGCGTTTTGATGAAATCATTTATATAAGTCCTTACTGTAGGTAAGTTACCCCCCATGTCTGTCGACCCCAATTTAGTTTTGGTTTGACTTTCAAAAACAGGTTCCATGACTTTGATGCTGATGGCCCCTACGATTGATTTCCGCACATCACTGGCATCGTAATTTTTGCCGTAAAATTCTCTAATGGTCTTCACCAATGATTCACGAAAGGCCGCTTGATGCGTCCCTCCTTGAGTCGTGTTTTGACCATTTACAAAACTGTGATACTCTTCGCTGTATTGCGTTTTGCTGTGCGTGAGGGCGATTTCGATGTCCTCACCACGCAAATGAATCACGGGGTATAATCGATCGTCCTCGGACATATTGTCCTCGAGTAAATCCTTCAGACCATTTTCACTGAAAAACTTTTCTCCATTGAAGTCAATGGTGAGACCAGGGTTTAAGTAAACATAATTGCGGAGCATTTTCTCCACATACTCATTGCGGAATTTGAAGTTTTTGAAAATTGATTCATCAGGGGTGAAAATCACCTTGGTTCCGCGACGCTTAGTGCTTTCCTCTGGTGACGGATCGTCGACGAGCTCACCGAGTTCAAATCCAGCCGATTTCATTTGGCCGTCGCGCACAGATTCTACGCGGAAAGAACTACTCAGAGCATTAACCGCCTTGGTCCCTACTCCATTAAGTCCAACAGATTTTTTAAAGGCTCGAGTGTCGTATTTACCCCCAGTATTCATTTTGGAGACAACATCAACCACTTTTCCTAGCGGAATTCCTCGTCCGTAATCTCGCACACGCACTTCTTTGTCCTTGATGCGGATTTCAATGGATTTACCCGCCCCCATGACAAACTCGTCAATACTGTTATCAAGAACCTCTTTTAGAAGAATATAAATACCGTCATCAGCCGTCGAGCCATCACCTAATTTACCAATATACATACCCGGACGCAGGCGAATGTGCTCTTTCCAGTCGAGTGAGCGTATATTGTCCTCGGTATATTGGGTATTTGACATGGGCGATTGTTGAGTCGCTAAGATAAAATTCTCTCTAAAAATGGGAAACCTTGGAAGGTTAAAGTAATTAACAATTAGGTCAAATAATTGTTAAGAAAAATCAAGTAATTCAAGCCTTGAGGACCAAACCCAATCTGGCGCTAAACTTGATGATTTAAAGATAAAAACCTAGGAATTTAATCCCCTTTAGACATTAAATCTAAAATGCATCACATCGCCATCTTTAACAATGTATTCTTTACCTTCTACGCCCAGTTTACCGGCCTCCCGTACTTTAGCCTCACTCCCGTATTGTGCGTAGTGATCAAATGAAATTACCTCAGCGCGAATAAACCCTTTTTCAAAATCCGAATGAATTACTCCTGCAGCCTGTGGAGCCGTGGCCCCAACAGGAATTGTCCAGGCGCGTACTTCCTTTTCACCCGCGGTAAAATAGGTCTGTAAATTTAATAAGGCATAAGCACTTCGAATGAGTTTTGAGGCCCCGGGCTCATCCAATCCTAGATCATCTAAGAACATTTGTCGCTCCTCAAAAGTCTCAAGTTCCGTGATATCGGCTTCTGTGGCTACGGCCAATACTAAAACTTCAGCACCTTCGGCCTGAGCAAGTGTGCGGACGCGCTCTACGTAAGCATTTCCGGTAGCTGCGGATTCTTCGTCAACATTACAGACATAAAGCACCGGCTTGTCGGTAATGAATTGAACTGGCGTAATAAATTCTTTGCGCAAATCCTCATCAATTTCAATTCCACGAACGGATATTCCTGAAGAAAGTCCGTGTTTCACCTGATTGAGTACGTCTTGCTCCTTTTGAGCTTCTTTGTTTCCAGTCCTGGCAGCGCGATGAACCTTTTCTAGACGTTTTTCGACCGTTTCTAGATCCTTGAGTTGCAACTCCATGTCTATGATTTCCTTATCTGACTCTGGGTTTACACGGCCTTCAACATGGACAATATTATCGTTGTCAAAACAACGCAGCACATGCAAAATAGCATCTGTTTCTCTTATGTTGGCTAGAAACTGATTGCCCAATCCCTCTCCTTTACTGGCCCCTTTGACCAATCCCGCAATATCCACAATTTCCACCGTAGCAGGAATTACGCGTTGAGGCTGAACCAATTCCTCGAGTTTAATCAAGCGTGGGTCAGGGACATTCACCACCCCAACATTGGGCTCAATAGTACAAAACGGAAAGTTGGCACTTTGGGCTTTGGCTTGTGACAAACAATTAAAAAGAGTTGATTTTCCGACGTTAGGCAATCCTACTATACCTGCTTTCATAGTGCTTAATTATGGGCTGCAAATATATCACTTAGACTTTATAAAAAATGAATTTTTGGAAATTAAGGCCTGGGCTGCGTAACTTGGTCAAAAATTATAGCAATGACAATTAAAAAGTACATCTTCATTTTCTTTTTGAGTCCCCTCACCCTTTTTGGTCAAAATAATGAAACGGTAAAAGAAGTTGTGACCGTTAAACGGGTCATTACCAATAACGGTCAAAACATTACAATAAGTGAACAACAGGCCACCCAACAAATCAAAGGCACTGTGGTTGTAGCCGGAGACAGTATTGTGAATCAGCGCGCCGTGGAACAGAGCATTCAAATTAACGACACGATAAAAGCGGAAGAACAAAGGATAAAAGACAGCGTGAATCAGGCCAAAGTGGCTCAACTAAAAGCGGAGAGAGAAGCAGAATTAAACGCGTCTATTGAAGCGCAAAAAGCCAAAGCCGAAGCGCAAAAGAAAGCCCTAGAGGAGCAATATCAAAAGCAGATTGAGGCCCTAGAGGAAAAACGAAAAGCGCTGATGAAAAAACCAGACAACAAGTAGTTAGGAACAACAGCCAAAGGCTATTCGTGATGCATAAAGCGCTGTTTGGCAAGGAGTTCCTCTTCTGATTCAACGTGCTGATCATCAGGAACACAGCAGTCAACAGGACAAACTGCGGCACATTGCGGCTCTTCGTGAAATCCTTTACACTCAGTGCACTTATCAGGAACGATATAATAGTATTCGTCGCTAACGGGAATTTGTGGCTCTTGAGCATTTACCGCTTTACCTGAAGGCAAAATTAAATCGCCCTTTAAATCAGTTCCATCACTGTAGCGCCAATCGTCCGCCCCTTCGTAAATAGCAGTGTTCGGACACTCTGGCTCACAAGCACCACAATTGATACATTCGTCTGTAATGATAATGGCCATAGCAAATTGTTTTTCTAAATTTGTGCAAATTTAATATCTAACTGGGGGTTCTCCAAACAATCTCATGCAATTAAATCAGCGAATTAACGCCTTTGTGGCTTTGGGTCATGAAATGAATAAAATGGCACAAAAGCCCGAATTGTATGCCGATCTATTTGCCTTAACTTACGGTCATAATAAGTGGTTTGATCAGAGCCATTTGTGCTTTGCCCTAGAGCAATGGGCGGAGCAACTCACCCAAGAGAACTTGGAAACATGGTTAGCCCCTCATAAAACTGAATTTATTGGTGGTAAAACTATTGCGCTTGTGCTTGCGGGAAACATCCCCTTGGTTGGTTTTCACGATATACTTTCAGCGCTAATCTCAGGACATAGTATACTTTGTAAATCCTCAAGTAAAGATCCTGTTTTGACTCGGTATATTTTGGAACAGCTGACCCGAATAGAACCTGGATTTAAAGCACTTATTCAATGGTCAGACGGCCCCTTAAAAAACTTTGATGGCGTTGTCGCCACGGGCAGCAATAATTCTGCTCTGCACTTTGAGCATTACTTTAAGAATTACCCCAGTATTATTCGAAAAAACCGAACGAGTGTGGCTGTATTAAAAGGCGATGAACGCCCTGAGCAATTGAGCGCTTTAGCCCAGGATATTTTTCGATATTTTGGTTTAGGGTGTCGTAATGTTTCTAAGCTTTATGTCCCTCGTGGGTATGATTTTCAACCATTTTTTGGGGCGGCTTATGAATTTGGTCATGTAATGCAGCACGATAAATACATGAATAATTATGATTATAACAAGGCGGTTTACTTGATGGGGCAAGTTCCTTTGCTCGACAATGAATTTTTACTACTCAAAGAGGATACCGATTTAGTTTCACCAATCGCTGTAGTTTTTTACGAATATTATGATGACCTAAAAAACCTAAGTAATCATCTTCAAGGGCTTGATGAAAAAATACAATGTATTGTCGGCGTTGAGCCGAATCTCTGTACGGTTGATTTTGGCCAATCTCAATGTCCTCTTCTAAGCGATTATGCTGATGGCGTAGACACCTTGGCTTTTATGAATTCTCTTTAGCTTTAACTCAGCGAAAAGCTTATCGTTGAAAAATAGTGCCTTTTTGTTAAAACTATATTGATAAATTGTCTTGATTTGCTCGCGGTTTGACGCGATATTTCTCATCTTTGTAGGCTCATTTTTAGAGCTATGAAAAAACACAATTTTAGCGCGGGTCCATCCATCCTTCCACAGGAAGTCATGCAACAAGCTTCCGAAGCCCTATTAAATTTCAACAACTCTGGCCTCTCCATTATGGAAATATCACACCGGAGCAAAGATTTCATTGAAGTTATGGATCAGGCATGTGCCTTATCACTGGATTTACTTGGCCTTGATAAGAATAGTTACAGTGCCCTCTTCCTACAAGGAGGAGCCAGCACACAATTTGTAATGGCCCCCTATAATTTTTTAAAACAAAAAGCCGCTTATCTCAATACCGGAACTTGGTCGAGTAAAGCCATAAAAGAAGCTAAATTGTTTGGTCAAGTTGAGGAAGTAGCCTCTTCAAAGGATCAAAATTTTGCTTACATCCCAAAGGGATATCACATTCCCGAAGACAGCGACTATTTTCATTGTACCAGCAACAATACAATTTTCGGCACCCAAATTCAGGAAGCTCCCGATACAGAGGTTCCGGTATTTTGTGATATGAGCAGTGATATATTCTCACGCGCCTTGGATTACTCAAAATACGACTTGATTTATGCAGGAGCCCAAAAAAATATGGGGCCTGCCGGAACCACTTTGGTCATTGTAAAAAATGATTTATTGGTTGAGGCACCCAGACCAATTCCTTCCATGCTTGATTACCGAGTTCATCAAGACAAAGGCAGTATGTTTAATACACCACCAGTTGTTGCCGTATATGTTTCGCTTCTGACCCTTAAATGGCTCGATGCCAAAGGCGGCGTTTCTGCCATTGAAAAACTCAACCGTGAAAAGGCCAATCAACTCTATGCAGAAATTGATCGCAATGCCTTATTCAAAGGATTTGCTTATCAGGAAGATCGCTCGATAATGAATGCAACCTTCAATTTGACCGATGAAACCAACAAAGCTCTATTTGACACCATGTGCAAAGAGGCTGGAATCAGCGGAATTAATGGTCATAGAAGCGTCGGCGGATACAGAGCCTCAATTTACAATGCCATGCCTCTTGAAAGTGTACAGGTGTTAATCGAGGTGATGCAAGAATTCGAACGCAAACACTAAGACCGCTCAAATTTTTAATAAAAAGACTCGAAGAAAATGATTAAAGTACACGCAAACGACGGCATTTCCCAAAGCGGTGTAGACGCCTTAGAACAAGCAGGATATTCAGTAAGTACCACCAAGGTAGCCCAAGAACAACTTGTTGATTTTATCAATAGAGAAGCCGTACAAGTACTTTTGGTGCGCAGTGCGACGACCGCGCGAAAAGAACTGATTGACGCTTGTCCTGGACTAAAGATTATTGGTCGTGGTGGCGTTGGCATGGATAATATTGACGTGGATTATGCACGATCAAAAGGATTACATGTAATCAATACCCCTGCTGCCTCTTCGGCCTCGGTAGCTGAGTTGGTTTTTGCCCATTTATACGGCGGTGTGAGATTTTTGCACCAATCAAACCGCGCTATGGCGCTCGAGGGGGACACTAATTTTGGGGCGCTTAAAAAAGCTTATGCCAAAGGACGCGAACTAAGAGGCAAAACCATTGGGATTGTGGGTTTTGGCCGAATTGGGAAAGCTGTGGCTCAAATTGCATTAGGCTCAGGAATGCGTGTCATTTACTTTGATCAACACGTGCCTTCTGCCTCGGTAAGTTTAAAGTTTTATGACCAGCAAGAGGTCAATTTTGATTTAACTGCCTCTAGTTTTGAAACTGTTTTAAGCGAAAGTGATTTTATAACGCTGCACGTTCCAGCCCAAAAAGATTATGTTATTGGCGCCGCAGAACTGGCGCAAATGAAGGCTGGTGCTGGATTGATTAATGCAGCCCGTGGCGGAGTAGTCGACGAGGTTGCCTTAATTGCAGCTTTAGAGTCTCGTCACATTTCTTTTGCCGCTTTGGATGTTTTTGAAAACGAGCCTACCCCAGCAATACAAGTCTTGATGAATGAATATTGTTCCTTGACACCGCATATTGGAGCCGCTACAAACGAAGCACAAGATCGAATCGGAGAAGAATTGGCTGCGCAAATCATCGAACTTACGGCTTAAATGACTTGTCTTACTTGGGGTTATGAAATTCTCTAGGCCATAGAGAAAATCAATTCATGAATGTCTAACTTTGGGCCCTATGTTTGAAAAACTAAAAAAGCGATGGAACGTCACCAGTAATTTTCAGGTGACAAAGATTTTGATAGTCTTTGCCTTAACAGGAAGTTCTTCTGCCAAAGTAACGGGTCCATTATTGAAGTTAAGTCCTGTATTGGCCGACTTGGAACCACTCTATTTCAACACCATTTACGTTATTGCCACCTTAGTCCTGTATCAATTCCTTCTGCTACTTTTTGGATGGCTCTTTGGTGAAAAAGAGTTTTTTATCCTATTTTTAAAGAAATTCTTTAGAAGACGATCCTCTTGAGCCGAAATGCAATTATAAGACAAGAACGAAATTATCGTTATGTTGGCCTGATCCTTGGGCTGTTATTGCTTTTACCTAGTTTAATTCAATTAGGCCATATCTTAGAAGGTCACCAGCATTTGGGGTGCAATCAAAATTCCACACATCTTCACGAGCTTAATCACAAATGCGATGTTCTGGCTTTTCACTTTAGCGCCTTAACACTAAGCTTTAATAAACCCTTAGAGGAGCAAAAATTGGTTGCTTTTGATCCACCAGTCTTTTGGCATATCGAGTTTTTTACCAATCAATTTTTAGCTGCAAAATCTTCTCGGGGTCCACCCACAATGATTTAAAAACCAAATTGTTATCAAAAATTTTTGGTCCATTTAAATCATCAAAATGCACAAACCTTTTTTGGTGCTTTTATTGTTTATAAGCACCTTTTCACAAGCTCAAATTTGTGACCGCACGTTTGCTGGCATAATACTAGATCAGCACGACGATTCAGCGCTTTCACAGGCCCTAATTTCAATTGTAGAATTGAATAGATCGACCTATACCGATGAGGAAGGTCGGTTTTCATTCGATAATCTTTGTCTGGGCACTTATACATTATACGTCACTCACGCTCAATGCAATGCCAGGAGTTTTGATATAAAAGTCAAAGAAAATACTTTCAAAACACTCAAGCTCGAGCACCATTACGAAGAACTCAATGAAGTCTTGCTTAGCGGCTCTTCAGAAGGTTTAATGTCTGCGGGTAAAGATGTGTTAGACGCTGGTGCCGTTGAGCGAAGTAGTAATGAATCCCTAGGAGCCTTAGTCTCTGGGATTACTGGCGTAAGCGGATTTAGTTTTGGCAACACCGTGATTAAACCCTCAATACATGGGTTACACAGCAGCCGTGTAACGATAATGAATAATGGTGTGCGCATGGAGGATCAAGAATGGGGTGCAGAACATGCCCCAAACGTGGATATTAATTTGGCGCAATCTATTGAAATCATTAAAAATGCTTCTGCCCTTCAATACAGTGGTGATGCTATAGGTGGCTTTGTGATTTTAAAACCTCAGCGTATTCCAGTTAAAGACACACTTTATGGAAAAGTAAGGTTGTCTGCTCAAGACAATGGTCGTGGAGGATCTGCACATTTTGGTTTGATAAAAAGCACCACAAAGGGTTGGTACGGCTCTGTTGAGGGAACTGTTAAAAAATATGGTGACTTCAAAGCCCCAAACTATAACTTGAGCAATACAGGAATGAATTCTTATACACTGGCCAGTAAATTGGGGTTTAACGAGTTTAAACGCGGATTTGAATTGAACTATAATCGTATTGAGAATACCGTGGGGATTCTTCGTGCGTCTCACTTAGGAGGAGCACAAGATCAATTCGTCGCGATAAATAGTTCGGAGCCTTTGATCATTAACGATTTTACCTATGATATTGATCGGCCTAAGCAAGAAGTAAGTCATCAAATTATCTCGGCTAAGGCTTTTGTAAAGTCAGAGTTACTTGGACGAATCGATCTAAGATATGATTTTCAGAAAAACGACCGATTGGAGTATGACATCCGTCGAGGCAGTGATCAGAATAAAGCCTCCTTAGATTTGGACCTGCAAACCCATGCTGTTTCATTGGATTTAGCACCAAAATTAGCTGGATTTAATTCTCTAAAAACGGGAGTTTCTGGACGATACCTAAAAAATGAGTCAAATCCCAATACTGGAGTAAAGCGTTTGATTCCTGATTATAAGCGCTATGATCTTGGTTTTTATGCGATGGCTACGAAATCCCTTAGTAATGACCTAGAGTTAGATGCAGCTTTGCGCCTGGACTATATGCGTATAGAATCTTTTAAGTACTATTATTCCGCCCTTTGGACGCAGAGAGGTTACGATATAACTTTTCCCGAGTTTGAGATTGAGGCCTTGGGAACACAGATCTTGACTGCACCAAAATTTAATTACTTAAATCCCTCGGCAGCCATAGGAACAAGTTGGTCCTTAAATGAACAAAATCGCCTTTTAATTAATCTTTCTCTTGGGGCCAGAAACCCGAATCCTTCTGAACTATTTTCTGAGGGCTTACATCATTCGGCATCGAGGATTGAAATCGGCGATCTGCGCTTTAAACCAGAAATTGCTAAAAATCTATCGCTTGGTTATACTTATAAAAACACTAGATTAAGCTTTAGTTTAAATCCTTTTGTGCGTCTTATTGATCGCTTTATTTTGATTGAACCCACCGGGATTCAGCAAACCATACGTGGTAATTTTCAAGTTTGGTCTTACAGGCAAACTGATGTTTCCCTTTCTGGCCTTGATATGGATACCCGATTTGCCTTCAATGATAAATTAGGATTCGAGCAACAATTTTCACTGGTCAAAGGCCATGAATTTGAGACGAAAACTCCGCTTATCAATATGCCTCCGGTTAATATGATCAATGCGCTGAATTACACCTATAAACAGATTGAAATGCGCATTGAAAGCGATTACACTTGGCGTCAAAACGAATTTCCTAACACGAATTTTGAAGCCTTTATTCCAGAAACACAATCCACTGAGTTAATCGATGTAAGCACCCCTCCAGAGGCCTATCATTTGATGAATTTAACCTTTAGAGGGCCGCTTAATTTTTCGGATAAGTTTAATATTTCGTGGGCTTTGGACATTCAAAATATGTGGGATACCTCCTATCGTAATTACCTCAATGGCATGCGTTTCTATGCCGATGATTTGGGACGAAACCTCCTTAATCGAAGAGACCTACCGCATCGAGAAGATGGTCAGACCGCATCTTCATGCCCAACAGCGCAGAACGGCCGATTTTGAAGCCATCCGCACCTTCATCCGCGAAAGACGCAAGGATGTTGAAAAAGAGATCCTGGCAGAAAGCATGCCACTCTGGAATG
>RFXU01000430.1 GCA_009921505.1 Flavobacteriaceae bacterium | reverse complement strand
ATCAATATGTTGCTGATGATCTTTGTGACCACTCTGGTGATTAAGCTCGATGCCGCCTATGTTTATTTGATTCCGCTCTGTGTGCTGCCCATAGTGCTAAAGAGTTTTTTTGATGCGCGTTTGGGCTTGTTTGCTCATGTCTTGACGCTGCTGCTTTTGGGGTTTGTGGTGCCCAATAGTTTTGAGTTTATCTTTTTGCAGATTATCGCGGGGATCGTGACCATACTTACGGTCTCTGAACTCTCAAAGCGGGCCAATCTCTTTATCTCGGTGGGTCAGATTACCGGGATTTATATTTTGGGTTATTTGGCCTTTTTTATTGTGCAGGAGGGAAGCCTGGAGCGTATAGCCCTAGAGAATTTTGCTTACTTTTTGATTTGTGGGCTCATTACCCTGTTTGCCTTTCCGCTGATTTACGCCTACGAGCGGATCTTTGGACTGGTCTCTGAGGTCTCGCTGCTGGAGCTCAGCAATACGAACACTCCGCTGCTGAAAGAACTTTCCAATAAAGCCCCAGGGACTTTTCACCATTCGCTTAATGTGGCTAATCTGGCCGAGGCGGCTGCTCAGGAAATCGGGGCGGACAGCATGCTGGTGCGCGTAGGGGCGCTGTATCACGATATCGGAAAAATGAATAACCCCACGAACTTTACCGAGAATCAGGTGAACTCCATTAACACCCTAAACGATTTAGAGCCCAAGGAAAGCGCCAAAATTATTATTGGACACGTGATCAAAGGCATTGAATTGGCGCGCAAATACAAGCTCCCTGAGCGCATTATCGACTTTATCCGCACCCATCACGGGACCAATCTGGTGTATTTCTTTTACAAAAAGGAAATGGCAGAGCAGGGCAGTGCCCAGGAACAAGATTTTAGATACCCAGGGCCAAAGCCTTTTTCTAAGGAAACGGCCATACTCATGATGGCGGACAGTGTGGAGGCGGCCAGTAAGAGCTTAAAAGAACCCACTTCGGCCAAGATCAATGAATTTGTAGAGTCGATCGTAGACATGCATATGGAGCAGGGTCAATTTGACAATGCAAACATTACGTTTAAGGAAATCGGGCAGATCAAAAAGGTCCTTAAGAAGAAGCTCACGAACATGTATCATCTGCGCGTGGCCTATCCGGAGTAAATCGCGTAATTATTGTGAAAAAACGCCCTTAAAATTTTGGGTTATTGGGTTTAAAAAAATACA
>RFXU01000429.1 GCA_009921505.1 Flavobacteriaceae bacterium | reverse complement strand
TGAGCGAGCATGGGCTGACCTATAATATCTCCAATCGCATAGATGTGAGGAATGTTAGTTTTAAATTGCTTATCAACCGCTATGAATCCTCGATCATCCACTGACACACCCGCTTTTTCAGCATCGATTAGTTTACCGTTCGGTATTCTTCCGACAGAAACTAATAACTTATTGAATGTGTCTTCAAAGGTTCCATCTTTGCCTTCAAAGGTGACCTTGATAAGATCTCCATCGGCTGTCATCTTGACCACTTTAGTTTGCAGAAAAATGTGTTCAAATCTTTTTTCCATCCTTTTTTGTAAAGGCCGAACAAGATCGCGGTCACAACCCTGCATTAACCCATCCGCTAATTCAACCACCGTTATTTTTGTTCCCAGCGCATCGTATACCGTCCCCATTTCTAAGCCAATAATTCCTCCACCAATAATTAACATGCGTTGTGGAATGTCTTTAAATTCAAGCGCGCCGGTTGAATCAATGATGTTTGGGTGGTCAGGAGTATTGGGGATTACTATGGGTTTTGACCCTGCAGCAATAATGGCAGATTTAAAAGAAATATTCGTAGTTTTTTGATTTTGATCCTCGATCACAAAGGTATGTTCATTCAAAAACTTACCATAACCTTGAATCACGGTTACCCCTCTTTGTTGAGCCATTTGCGTGAGACCACCCGTGAGCTTGCCCACAACATCATCATTTTTCCAGGTACGTAACTTGTCTAAATCAATATGAGGTTTACCAAAGGTAATGCCATGATGGCTTGCATCTTCTGCCTCAGTGATGACTTTGGCCATGTGCAGTAAGGCTTTGGATGGAATACAACCCACGTTTAAGCAAACGCCGCCGATATTAGAAAATTTTTCCACGAGAGCCACTTTTAATCCGAGATCTGCTGCACGAAAGGCTGCGGTATACCCACCAGGGCCAGATCCTAAGACAACCAAGTCATAGGCATCTTGTAAGTCTGTTGTAGCTTCAGGTTTATTTGTGGCTGTCTTTAGTGCGTCATCTGTGTTTGTATCTATTTTTTTTGACTCACCTTGAGATGAGCTTGCTGATTTAAAGCTCAGAATATTGTCACCTTTAGAAACTTTATCTCCCACCTTTAATAATATTTTTTCAACAACACCCTCAACCGTTGAAGGGATATCCATAGATGCTTTCTCTGACTCAAGAGTAATCAGGGAGTCATCTTTTTTG
>RFXU01000428.1 GCA_009921505.1 Flavobacteriaceae bacterium | reverse complement strand
ATTTAATCTTATATAAACAATCTAAACATAAAGTTAGCAAAAGTCAAATTTATTTGCAATTATTTCACTCGCATAAAACACTATCAATCAAGCACTTATAGAAACACACGAAAAAAAGTTTTGTTTTTTTGCGATTATTTTTATTTTGTTGTAAGTTGCTGATATTCAACGAGTTACGCGATTCGCGCCTGGGCGGTTTGCCCTAAGTGGTTGATGCTTAGGGCTTTACGCCATTACCCGAACGCTGGACCAGCATCCACAGCGAACCAGTCGGATGGGTCAATGATGTGCCCGTTTAGCATAGGTTCGAAGTTCTTTTGATGAAAGCCCAATCCTGTTATTCCATTGACTCTTTCTCTTGTGGTTGGTGTGTTCCAACCGGCGAGACTACCAAGCACAAGCCCATCCTCTGTGCGTTGCACTATCTTGTTGCCGTGCAACCATACAGCGTTGCCGTCTGTGTGTGTGTTGCCAATCGTCTTGGATTCGCGGCGTTCGAATGCGTCTTTAATTTGTTGTGTTACTTTTCTCATAGCTGAAAGTCGTTTTGTTTTTGTATTTGTTGAAAGAACTTGCTTGCTTGTTGTACTGCATGAAGTGCTTCGAGTACAGACTCGCCTTGCGTGAAGGTTGCCATCTCAGCTTGTGCAAGGAACTTGAGGTTGCCTTCTGCCTTGGCAAGTTGCTCAACCAAGTCGATGCTTGGGAATTTACTTTGTTGTGGTTGTGTTTCGTTCTTAATCATATTATAAACTTAAAGGATTTTTTTTGTAATTGCAAGAAAAAAGTTAATTATTTTTTCGATACATCTTCGAAGAGGTCAACGCTTTCGCTTGTTATGCTTCGATACATTACGATAAAAACAATTGTCCAAGGAATGATAAGGAAGAGGCAGTCGTATAAGTTCATAATTTTTTTTGTGTTATTAAGTTATTGTCTATACATATGAGAGTATCAGAACGAATGCAAAAGTCAACCCCTAAACGAAAAAAAAGATATTATTTTACCCCCACCCCATGGGCAACCCTACCCATTAAATGAATTCGTTTTGGCATCGAATTTCTGAGGAGCGGCGGGGGGTGCCTTTTTTCAATATACAATTCACACTCAAACATTTTACATATATGCTCGGGTCGAAAAAAATCGGCGGCCATTTTAAAATCAATGAAAATTATGTAATTTACAATTAAAACCGCCAAA
>RFXU01000427.1 GCA_009921505.1 Flavobacteriaceae bacterium | reverse complement strand
AACTTTTGGAGTGAATCCAACGTTTCGGGGGTTAGTGGGTAAGTAACCATAATAGGGTAAGGAGGTTTAAAAAGATTAATACTCGGAGTTCGGTTTTGATGCTTTCGTTCATATCAGTTCATTGATTTTAGTTTGAACGCGGTTATAGACCTCAACGAATTCATCGCGCGTTATTTGTTTAACATCGGGGCGCTTTGCCATTTCGGGAACTTCATTCAACAGCCATATGTTAGCCTGCTCGATGCGCGTCCAGTCGTTAACGCTTACGATTTTATTTTCGGCCATTATCGCGTAAAGGGTAATACCGTCCGAACAATAGTAAGGGAGTTGAATTGTGACGGTGTCCACGGTTGTTGGGACTTTGATTTCAAAAGTGAGAGTGCTCATTTTTTTAGGTGGTTTTGGGGTTAGAAAGTTGAAATAAGTTCGATTGAATAATCGGAGCCGATACCGCCCGCGATAAAGTTTCCGTTGTTATCCTCGCGGTATTCGAGGCCGAGTTCGTCGCAGCGCTGAATGAATGAATTGAGCGCGTCGCGTAAGTTAGTAAAGTTGAACATTACCGACTCACGGAGCGGGTTGTTTGAAATGATAATTGCATAAGACATATTAAAAGGGGTTTTAAGTTGCTATTTAAAAAATGCGCGTTGGTGAGTCGCGCCCCTCTTTTTTTTAATCCCAAACGTTGAAGCCCGGGTAAAATAAATTGTTGACTTGCTCAGCTCCGAGGTAAACAAGATTAGAACCCCAGTAATCGCATTTTAAACGAGCGAATTCGTTAGCTTCAGCCGCTGTTTTATAACCTACGTTCCACGGACGAGTTGAATCGAAAATCACTCCATTAGTAGTTTCGTAAGTTTTCATTAAATCAAATTTTGGATTAGCCATTTTTTTTGGTTTTGTTGTTAATTGTTTGGCAAATATATGTAGCAAATTTGATACACAAAGAAAATATTTTTGTGATTATTGTTAGTAACCCAAGCAAGCCCACAACTGACGCGGGTTTCGTTGTGGAAAACTAGGCGTATGAATACCGCCCATAGTTAGGGAAAAGCTCGAAAAACATACGCATTGCGATTGCGTCGGCATAATCGGGGGAAAGGCCGTGGACACGTTGAATTTCCTCTTTCCCGGTTACTGCGAGTTTTCCATCGCCATCGGGGTTTTTACGTCGAATGAGGTCAAGTTCTTTTGTAATGG